>DAOTUA010000030.1:0-7383 GCA_034437355.1 Anaerolineae bacterium
TTGACGTTTGATAAAATAATTGGGTAAGTGGGGTGTACGAACAACCTGTCGGGGGGCTACGAACATTTTGTCATCACCGACATCGTAGGGGAGGGTCGCTGTGCCCTCCCGATACGCGCACCAACGGGAGTCCACAGAGGGACTCCCCTACAAGGGCTTATGGTGGACCAATGTCTCGGTATTTGGTTATGCAACTAATTTTTCAATCCACAATAGCGGCGGGAGGGGGGGGGTTTACCACCTTCGGCCATGTTCACCCTGCTCTGATCTGGGTATTTTCAAGCGAAGGAACTGAGTTGTGACAACTATTATTTCACATCAGGCGTAAGGAGTAAGCTATGACGACCGCACAAATGGTCATCCTCATCGGGTATGTGGTGGTATTAACCCTGGGGATCGGACTCGGCGTGTTGTTCCAACGCTGGAACGCGCCCGTTTACGACGATCAAACTGAGGGGCCACACGCCCCGGACGAGGAAGCCAAATGATCGCGCAAGCGCCATCCCCGGCAGCAGGCGTCCCGCTGGGTGCGTTAGCGGCGGCGGTGATGCTGATCGTACTGGTGACGCTGGTTCAGTTGTTCTGGCGTTACCGGGGCACCCCCCCATCTGATCCGAGCGCACCCACCGATCCCAACAAGGACAGCGATCAATGATGGCGTGGGCAGTGGGGCTCGTGGTTATCCTGTTGGGGGCCGGGCTGGTGGTTGGCTCGTTCGTGCCGGATGACGCGCTGGTGGCTATCCCGTTGCCGGGGGGCGCGTGGCGGCGTCGGTTACGCCCGCTTGGGCTTGTGTTGCTGATGATCGGGCTGTTGGTGCCGTTGGTCCGCTATCAGCCAGGGCCAGCGTCGCCCATCCCCACCACCGCGACCGCTATCGCAACGCAAACCGCCCCCCCGACGATCCCGCTGGTGCCGACGATCACGCCCAGGCCGCCATCGCCCACCCCCCAGCCTACCCGCTGGACCCCTGCGCCCGATCAGTTTCTTTAGCGCAGCAATTCGTCCAGTGTCGCCACCGCTTCGACTTCGACCAATGCCCCCAACGGTAGCCGGGCCACTTCCACAGCGGACCGCGCCGGGTAGGGGGCCTGTTGTGCGTCGAATATCTGCTGGTAAATCTCATTCATCGCGGCGAAGTCGTCCATATGCTGGAGAAAGACGGTCGTCTTGATGACATCTTTCAGCGATGCGCCGACCGCGTGCAAGATCGCCTCCACATTGAGTAGGGCTTGCTGGGTTTGCGCCTGCACTCCCTCCGCGAGTTGCTTTGTTTGGGGGTTCATCCCTACTTGCCCGGCGGTAAATACCATCCCGTTGATGACGATCCCCTGGGAGTATGGACCGACTGCATCCGGGGCGTTTGGGGTTTGAATACGCCGTTTGGTTGCCATATTTCGCATCTCCTATTTGCTCGAAAGCCTATTCTGCCGTTATACTAGATTATATATAGCATATCATATGCTCGGAGGCCATCAGTAACGATGCAACGCAAATTGATCGGTCTACTGCTTGGGTTTGCCGTGGGTAGCGTGTTAGGTGCTATTTTGGTGATGCTGTTTGCCCCGGTCACGGGGAAGCCGCTTCGCACGCAAATTAAGGACCACCTTCAAGACGCTCGCCAACAGGCCACCGATGCGGCAGAGAAACGCCGCGAAGAACTCGAAGCAGAACTAGAAACACTGCGTAGCGCCTAGCGCCAACGCTTTGGGGGGTCGGTGACGACTCCCGACCTCCACCACTTAACACCAGGTTGTGTTACCAAACGCCTGATGTGAAATAGCAGTTTTTTCGTAACTGCTCCGGGGCTTCACCCCCGCAATGTAAAAACTCGACTTGGCCATAGCCTTAATTGTGCTACAAAAAGCGTCAATCCAACGTAGGAGCGGGTCGCTGTGCCCTCCCGCTGCACGTATAGCCAGCCCTGCGCTAAGGCAACTGCCCTGTAGCAAGACCGGATTTTCCCTGCTAAGCTAAACATCAATAGAACCGCACAACATCAAGGGATGGCTCATGCCGGAATTTATCTATGGGAACTGGGCAATTGTCGAGACACTGCGAGCCGGGCGGCGTAAGACCGAACGGTTGATCCTGGCGGAAGGGGTAGAAGAAAAGGGCACCACCGCGCAGATTATCGAGATCGCCAACAGCAAAGGGGTTGCGATCAAGCGGATGCCGCGCCACATTCTGAAAGATTTAACCGATAACGGGAATCATCAGGGGGCGGTGTTGCGCGTCGGCCCGTACCCGTATGTCGGCTACGATGAGATTTTCCAGACGGCAGCCGAACGGGGCGAAAAGCCGTTTATCTTATTGCTAGACCTACTCAAAGACCCGCAAAATGTGGGGGCCTTGTTGCGCACAGCGGAGGCGGTCGGGGTGCATGGGGTGATCATGCAAGATCGGCGCAATGTGGATGTCACCCCGGCGGTGGTCAATGCGTCGTCGGGGGCAGTGGAACATCTGAACGTGGTACAGGTGACGAACCTTGTCAACGCGATGAAAGAACTAGAACAAAATGGGGTGTGGCTGGTCGGGTTTGATGCCGGGCCAAACGTCATGCCGATAGACAAAACCGACCTGCTAAACGACTCGGTGGCGCTAGTAATGGGCAGCGAAGGGGACGGCTTACGGCGCTTGGTGAAAGATCAGTGTAATATCCTGCTGAGTATCCCCATGCGCGGGAAGGTCGCTAGCCTGAACGTTGCCGCTGCCGGGGCGATTGCGCTCTATACTGCGTGGCAGGCGCGGGGGTGGGAAGGTTGGGGGCAAACGTCATGAGCATCTCTGCCCGTTTTTAGTGGGGCGATGTGGCGGGGGGCGTCAGATGAAAAGAATGTTCGTATTCGATTTATTACGATTTGCTATCTTACAAGATTCTGTGTCTATAGGCGTATATGGCTCACACCCCCGCCCAATATTGCACAACCGCACAGTCGATGCGATCTTGAGCTATGCCAGGCGGGATGGGTGGCTATATCCCAAATGAACCTCACATATCCCAAATCTGGATTAAAAAGTCGCAAAAAACGTCTGTTTTTGGTTAGACTTTTAGCACTCAGGCCGCGTCAGTAGGTGCTTTCAGGATTTTTGGTGTACAATATAGTGGGTTATTGATTTGGTTGGAACTGTTGGAGATAGCAAACATGAACAAAAAAGAACTGATTAGCGAAATCGCAAAGAAAACAGGGTTCAAGCAGGATGATGTGAATACCCTGCTAACGGAGTTTGTCGAGACGGTAACAGACACTCTGAAATCCGGTGATAGTGTTGCCCTGGTAAATTTCGGCACTTTTGAAGTAGTCGATAAGGCTGCCCGGAAATCCCGCAACCCGCGTACTGGTGAAGAAATTCAGATCCCTGCCAAGAAAGTCCCGCGTTTCCGCCCAGGTAAGGGATTCAAGGAAACCATAGACCAGTAGCACATTGTAGAGCTTGCAGCGCATCGGGGCCATTCACACCAAATACATAGTCGGCCAAACAAAACCCCATTGTGCCCCAAACATCAATAAGCGTAATAAGGGCTGTGGTTCGCCACAGTCTTGTTCGTTTAAGGGGCGGCGATATCCAAGTCGCTAGCCTGGACGACCGCCCCCAACCCCAACCCACGCCGCGCCAAAAACACAAACCCGATCAACGTCGGCGGGAGCCAGATCACAATGTGAATAGCAACCGCACAAGCCACCGCTAACGCATTGGGCACGCCAGCCGTGATGACCAACACCTCAGACAGCACGACCTCAAACACGCCCAGGTTGCCAGGGGCCGCCGGGATCAACCCGGCCAGGTTGACCGCCCCCACCGCTAGCAACGCAACGGCATAGCCGGCCTCGATGCCAAAAGCGATCATCACCACCCAGTAGACCGCCGCTTCGATGGCCCACGTCACGTAAGAGCTAACCACCGCCCCGGCTAGGTCCGCTGGTGAGCGTAACCCCTCCAACCCACCGACAATATCCGCTGCCAACCCGCGCACGCGCTCGGCAAGGGCCACTGGTAGCAAGCTGGCCCCCCAGGTAGCCAACCGATGCAACACGCCTGGGCGGGCCGCCAAACTAAAAAAGACCAGCACCGCTACGATAAAGATCGGGGTTAGGATGGTAGCGAACTGGCGGGCCGTAGCGGGGGTGCTACCGAGCAATGCCAGCGGCACCAGCACGAATGTCAGCATAACGACGCCATCAAAAACACGCTCAACGACGACCGTAGTTGCCCCGCGTGCATACGGGACGTTGTGGTCTTGGCGCAACAAGAACACCCGCAAGATTTCTCCACTCCGAAACGGATAGATATTATTGCCCATATAGCCAATCGTCACCAACGGGATCAGTTGGCGCATCGGCACCCATTGGATAGCGCGTAACAGGAATTGCCAACGCAGCGTGATCACCGTAACCGCTAGCGCGTAGATGCCCATCGCACCCAATAACAACCGGTTATCGGCAGCCCCCAGGCTATCCCAGAATAGGTCGGGTTCTAGCCCACGGAAGGCAAACCACAACAGCCCCGCACTGATCAGCACCCCGAGAATTACAACTAAACGACGACGATTCATATACGACTTCTTATCTATTGCCGACGAAAGATAGGCTTCAAATGGCACCATAACCGTAGTATCCCAGGAAGGGGATCATCACCACGACAAACCCAGCACTGGCACCAAAAATAAACCCCTGCCACCAGATGCTCAGAAAGTGGACTAAGAAGCCAACCATCAACCGGCACCCAACCGCCACCACCACAAACACCGCGCCGTTAAACAGCGCATTGGCCACAAAAGGCGCACTGAACAGCGTGACCAGCGTGAGGACGGCAGCCAGGGCATAGCTCAGGGTATCTGTGCGGTGCAGTAAAACATTGATAACTGCCAGCCCCCACAGCAGCAACCCCAGTATTCCACCACGCCATAAGAAATGCCACAGATAATTGAATACGCTGGGGCCATCGACCACTACATTACCGAAAAAGTCGATGTAGCCATAGGTGAAATTGCTGCGCAGTGTGAAAGCGGCAAACAGTAGCGCCAACGCCGCGAAGAAACACACCGTCACCGCCCCATCACGCAGATATAAGCGAGGGGCGCTGTTATCCGACAAGAAAACCGCCTGCACACCAAGTACCGTGCCCATCATCACGTTCCCAGCGAAAGAATAAACAGACCGACCGCCGCCAATAGTCATCATAAATGTTAGCCACAGCGTATAGATGAGTGCCGTCAACAGCAACAACAGGCGCAAACGAGTTTGCATAGGCACGCTACGGGGCCGGTTGCCCGTAATCTTCACCGCTTGGCCCAGAGAAGCGCCCTAGCCAAGTGCCCTCTGCGATCCACCCCTGCGGTTGCACGCTCCCCCCCTGCACCCGGACCTCACGCCAATTGACCCCCTCGTTACAAAACGGCCCACTGAGGATCGATAGTTTGATCCCGCTTGGCAGCGTGTATAACACATTGCTAGCGGTGGACGGCGACACGCGCAGGTTTTTTAGGGGGGGGCCGCTAAAACGCAACACCCCCACCGCCCCGGTTTCTAACGGCATAGCGGGGCCGCACGCCTGGCTATTCGGGCCAGCGTCGGGCAACGGATTTAGCAGCGCGGTATCGGTGATCGGGTTCTGCGGGTCGTCTGCCAGGGTTGCCGGAATGCCTTCGACAATCCAGCCGGTATACGCCACCCCGACGACCTCTACCCGCACACGCCACCAGTTAAAACCCTGGTTACAGGTGGGGCCAGCCAATACAAGCGCGGTCGTGTTGGGTTGGGCGACCGTCAGTACGCGGGCGTCAGTGCTGGGGGCCTCTCTGACGCGGATGCCGTCGTAAGTGGCAACTGCGGTATTCAGCGGCACGTCTAGCGCCGGCGGACACGGGGGCGGCAGGTCCTCCGGTTGGTTGGGGATGACGAATAGCTTGTTCGGGAGTTGCTGCGCGACCCACCCCTTGAAGGTCGGCTCATTAAAAACGCGCTCGACCTGCCACCAATTGAACCCGTCCGCACAAACAGGGCCATCTAATACTGTCGCGGCGATGCGATCCGGCGAATACGCGACAATCCCGGAATCCAGGTCGGGTAGAGCGCGGATGTAGACGCCGCCGATGATCGTCACTTGTTGGCCGGGGGCCAACCCCAAAGGGGGCAAACAGCCGTTGTCGGTGGGCTGCTGGGCGCTGATGGGGGTTATCCACAACAAGCTCGCCAATACCAACAGGGGCAATAATCGTAAGGTGGGTTGTCGCATTGGGCATATCCTCGAACAGGTGCGAAACGTTGCGTTTTTAGAGGATAGCACAAAGCCGGGGTGTTTGCAGTGTGCAGCGAGTATTTCAACCGGGTGATTGCATCAAACCGACAGGCAGAGGCGCTATGGTGAAGTTCAAAATAGACAGTACCGACTCAGGTAGAGATAGCATATCGTGGGGTTTCACCGTACACCCCACCACAAACCCAAAAGCGATTGCCTTATTAGTGTGCCCGCTTCACCCGGATCAACTCCGCTAGGTTATACCCAATGATGCGATATTGCTGCTGTAGTTGCAGCTGCAACGGGCCGTTAAATGGGGCGGCATGTAACAGGGTAAAAGTCTGGCCGGGCGTCAGGCCGAGTGCCGCCAGGTACTCCAGGCGGTCGGCTTCGTGGGTGGTAATGCGCGTTACCCGGTAGTCGTTTTCTGGGGCTACCTGGGTAAGCGGATCGTCGGATAGTTCGGGTAACGAGCCATCCGGGGATGGGATTGGATCGCCGTGGGGGTCGTGGGTGGGGTTACCAGCCATTTCATTCATACGGGCCAGCAAGCGTTCCCCCAGTTGGCTGCTCATATGCTCGGCATCCTGCGCGACCTCATGCCACCCGAACCCCATCACATCGACCAGAAACGACTCGACAATCCGGTGACGCCGTAATTGCTTGAGCGCCTCGCGTTCGCCATCGTTAGTCAGCGCGATTCCCTGGTAACGTTCGTGATGTAACAAGCCCAACTCGCGCAGTTTGGTGATCATACGGTTAACAGCCGGGGCACTGACCATCATTTCGTCTGCCAGTTCGGATGTGCCGACATATGGCTTATCCGGTTTTTGGTCTGCTAAGCGATAGATTTTAACCAGATATTCCCGCATTGTGTTACTCAGTTGCGCGTCTGTCATTAATAACTTCCCCACTTATTCGGTGATAGTGTTAGCCCAAATTGTATGGTCGATGTGAAATTCAAAATGCACGAGGTTTTGTGGGGTTTTACCCACACCCAACTACTTTTCTCAGAAAAAGTGTAACTACTCAGGTACTAAACACATCTTACGGTATCGCACCCGCCCTCACCCCCTAAATCCCCCTCTCCCACAGCTTCGCGGGGAGAGGGGGACTTCTCATCGCGTGATTTAGCCCCTCTCC
>DAOTUA010000031.1:0-12677 GCA_034437355.1 Anaerolineae bacterium
GGAGGGGTGGCGCTTTAGCGCCGGGGTGGGGGGCTACCTGAGTAGTTACCTCCAATACGACATCTGTACAACGGGACAGGACCGCATGAGTGAATTTGAACAACCCATCGTAGACGACCGCAACCCGCACACCCTGGCGCAATTTCTGCCGATTATCGCCGTGTTACTGTTGGCCGCCTGGTTACGGATCATCAACGGAGCCGCCTTCCCGGTTAGTACCGATGAGGGCTGGACCACCTGGGCCATTGCCGAGCCGACCTACCGCACAATTGTCGACATCCTCGCCGCCGACCGACACCCGCCCCTTTACTTCTTAGGGCTGGGCTACTGGAGCCGGCTTGCCGGGGAATCTCGGCTGGCGCTACGCGCCCCATCTATGCTGATGGGCGTGCTAACGGTGGCGATGATCTACCGCATCGGCGCGGATACGTTCGGGCGGACGGCCCGCGCCGGGCGTGAGGATGTCTCGTGGTACGGGATGCTGATGTTTGCCTTGCTGCCGGTTGCCGTTTACTACACCCAAGAAATTCGCCATTACGGGGCGTTCATGGCAGCCGTCGTGTGGTCCTGTCTGCTCTTTATTCGGATTCTGCGAACCCCCCGCGTTCACCTCTTGCTACTGTACAGCCTGAGTGTGGCCATTATGCTGTATCTGCTCTACTTTGCGGTATGGGTCATCCTGCTGCATGTGATCACCGGGTTGCTTTTGTGGCGCGGCGATGCCCAGCGCGAGTGGCAGGTGAGTTGGAAAGACCGCAGCAAACTGCTGGCGGCCTGGGTGGGGGCGCTGCTGCTATACACCCCCTGGATCGTGGTGATCTTCACCGAACAATGGGCTATTCTCACCGCCGGGATCACAGCGGCACCGGGGAGCTTTACCTCCGCCCTCCCCGACCTGCTGCGCCTGCTCCAACTGTTGATGGGCGGCGGGCTGGCCCTCACATTTGGGCTATATGTGATCGGCTTCTGGGGTAGCCTAGTAAGTGATCGCACCGATGTAACGCTCGGCTTGCGGCTGGCAAACCCAGCCTGGTTGGGCGAATTGTTTATCGTGTTGTGGGGCCTGGGGTTGTTTGTGCTATTAGCGATGGTCAACACCCAGACAGGCGTGCTTTCTGCGCGGACGATGGTCTTTATTTCCCCGGCGCTGATGCTGGTCGTTGGTGCCGGGATCGTGCGCTTGCGGGTCGGTGTCCGCTGGAGTTTGCTAGCCGGGTTCGTGATGGTTTCGATAGTTACCCCCCCCGTGATCCAACCGCGCCTAGATTACCCGGTCGCGGCGGCGGCCTTGGCACAACGTGCCCAACCGGATGATCTGATCGTTTTAGAAACCGGCTGGGATGATAACGCCTTTCGCTACGAAATCCGGCGGCAGGTCGATACCACACAGATTATTCGCACGCTGCCGTGGGTCAACAACCGCGATGGCAACGTGCCCGTCGTCCCACAAATTGCGGATGACCTACAGCGCCATCAACGGGTGTGGGTCGTCCAGTGGTTACAACCGTCCCAGGTGATCCCCTACCTGACCGACAACGGCTATACCCGCACTGCCACCTATTATACAGATGTCGGCGAACAGTATCGCGGGGCCTTCGCCGCTTTTGGTGCTACCGATACGGTCCAGGTGGTGCGGCTGGCACGCCCGGCGGACACTGCGCCGATGGTGTTCGATGAGGTATTCACCTTAACCGGGGCAGTTTACGACCAGCGCGTAAGCATCGGTGACGACTTGGTGATAGACCTATGGTGGACAGTCGATCAAACACCGCCCTTAGATTACTCGGTCGGGCTGTTTTTGACAGACAACGCCAATACCCCCGCCGCTTCATTGAACCTCTCGCTAAATAGCATCCAGTCGCCCGCTTACGACTACGATATGGCGGACGGCGTGCGCATCCGGGCGGCAGACTATTACGAGCGCCCGACTTCGCAGTGGGGGCCGGGTGATCGGACCTATACCGGGTACAGCCTCCCGCTACCGCCGGACCTCCCACCAGGGGACTATACGCTGACGATGGCGGTCTATCACTTCCAGACACCAGACGCCCCGATCTCGGTTGGGGGCCAGCCACGTTATACGCTCGGATCGGTGACGGTCGTTGCCGATTGATCGCGTAGCAAGTACACAAACGCCGCCGCAAATATACCCGGCAGCACCTGTTTAAGGCCGGGTGTGCCCTCGTAGGGCACAGCTAAAGTTGCTGCTGATGGCCGGGGCCAACGTTACCATGATGGTATCGGCCCTGTTCAAATTCGGGATCGACCACCTCAAAACGGTTGAAAACGATATGCAAGTGTGGCTAACGGAGTTGTGAGTACGACTCCGTGGAGTAAATGCGCGGTAGCATGAGCCAGATCAACAGCGCCAACGCTAGCGCGTTTGAACGCGCTCAGTATGTCCAGACGGTTAGCACCTTACCATCGAACTACTCGGTCCGTTAGGCAGCACCGTTGCCCGCGGCAGCGTGCCGCCGTACCCTACATATCAGGCTGTCTACCTGTGACGACCCAATATGTAGTGTAATCGCATCAAATTTTTCTAATGGCAGGGGTCGGGAGCGAAGTCTCCAAGTCGTTAACCGGCCCCCGCGTTGGGCTATACAGCTTTTTTCTTCTTTCCACCGCCCAAGGCTAGCGCGTATTGGCCCATCAGGTGACCCAGGACCGGTGTAGAGAAGGCCAACGTTACCAGGCTACCGATCCCGGTGCTGCTGACGGCCCCAAGTACCAACTGAATCACAATCACAAAGACGAAAAAGCGCGTCGTCAGCGAGGTATCTTGTTGTAGCGTGCTAATGATACCGGAAAAGTTAAAGTATTCGCTGATCGATTCCGACGACGCATATCGAATCGTCCCAACAGTAAATGCCAAGATCGCCACCGCCGCATACACGATGAATAACGGGATAATCAGACAGGTTACGCCCAGCCCGAACACACCGCCGGCCTCTTCGCTCACGCTCCCCGCCAAGATCGCTGGGGCGAACAACAAACACGCGATCACGCCCGGTATTAGCGAGTAGACAATGGATGCACCCATCGGGGACAGCCCAAGTTTCATCATACCGCCAAAATCGTTCCAGGCTGGCATAGGCGTCTCATCGCCGGCCTGCATGTTGCGTATCAGGCCGATGATCCACCCCAACTGCGCCGCCAGGAATATAAACCCGATCAGGATAAACGACAGCGCACTAAAAGCGAGGTTCACCAATAGTAGAATACCAACTTTCGACACCCAATCTTTGTCATCAAAGATGTACGAAACGCTCTTCACTAAATCTAACTGTCCATTCATAGCTTGTTGATGCCCTTTGCCTTACTTATTTTTGTTTTGCTTGCTTTGCGTTATTATTATGGGCTGTTGTCCGAAATATCACAACTCAATTTGACAGGAGATACACAATCCGATGAGTTTTCACGTTCTTATACCCGATAACGTTGACCAGGCCGCCATAGATCTGCTCAACCAACAGGCCGACATCAGCGTGACGGCCCCCGGCAAGATGAGCCGCGATCAAACCAAGGCCGCCATCCCGACCGCCAACGCACTGATCGTCCGTAGTGCCACCACTGCCGATCATGAGCTGCTCATGCTCGCGCCAGAACTGAAAGTGATCGCCAGGGCAGGGGTCGGGGTCGATAATATCGACCTGGACGTTGCCACCCAACAGGGGATCGTCGTGATGAATACACCCGGCGGTAATACCATCGCTACTGCCGAACACACCTTCGCGCTCATGCTGGCCCTGTCGCGGCATGTCCCACGGGCGCATCTAGCGATGCGAGAGGGCCGCTGGGACCGTAAGCTGTTCCAGGGCGTAGAGTTACGCGGTAAGACGCTCGGCATTATCGGGTTTGGTCGCATCGGGCGCGAGGTTGCTAAACGCGCCCAGGCTTTCCAGATGCGCGTGATCGAGTTTGATCCGTTTGTTGATGCCGCCACCGCCGATTCGTTGGGGGTCACCTCCGTATCGTTAGATGATCTGTACGCTCAGGCCGATTACATCACGCTGCATACTGTTGTCACCGACGAAACCCGCGAGATGATCAATGCCGCCGCACTCGGTAAGATGAAATCGGGTGTGCGCATCATCAACGCCGCACGCGGGGCCTTAATCAATGAGGCGGACCTACAAGCTGCCGTCAGTGAGGGGCGCGTAGCGGGTGTAGCTATGGATGTTTATAGCGACGAACCGCCCCCGGCAGATCATCCCCTGGTTGGGCTAGATCATGTGGTCCATACCCCGCACCTGGCCGCTAGCACCGCCGAGGCACAGGTAGCGGTTGCCGTCGAAGCCGCGCAGAAAGTTATCGCCGGGCTAGTGGATGGGGCTTATAGCGACGTGGTAAACCCGGCTGTCTTGGGCTAATACGCTATCGCTTTCACAAATGGATCATGTACCATAGCACCCGGTAGCGGCCTGGCAGGTTGCTTACCGTTAATCCGTCAAACCCAGGGGATCAACCATGCCCGAATACGATTTCCGGTGCCAGAACTGCAAACACGAGTTTACACAGTTCTACAAAACCTATGCGGACTACGACAACGCGACCCCAACCTGTGATAGTTGCGGCAGCGCCGATTTATCCCGCTTGATTACGGGCGTTCATATCGGTAAGTCACGCTCGGACCATAACTATAAGGATATGTCCGTTAATCAGATGCTATCTGTGTTAGAAGGTGGCGATCCCAAAGCCGTGGGAGAGATGATGAAACAGGTTGGCGAAGGCACCCCTAAAAGCCAACTGGGTGAGGATTACACCAACGCCGCCGAAGCCCTCAGCCGGGGGGTTTCGGCGGAACAAGTGGAAAAAGACTTAGACGCCCGCGCACTCGGCCCGGCCTCGGATGCGCCACTCCCCAAACCCGAAAAGCCCCCTTGATCTGCATCTCCTACGCGCTGACCAGGCTAAACCATTTGACGTACTCTGGATTTTGAATTGCACCACGGGGGAGGTCGAACTTCCATTCACCAGATGCTTGTTTGCTGGAGACCTCGGAACGATGTCCATATCCTGTACGCCAAGTCAAATATGCTGATGCACCAAGTATATCACGGGATACGCACCGATTTATCGGCGCTGACTGACAACAGAGGCCGCCATCGCCATCTGGTTACCACCGCAGGCGCTTATGACCCATGAACGCCGTCCTTTTGGGTCGGGCTGGCATCATTGAGATCATCACGCCGCAGACTATCGCCATAGCCCCTAGCATCAGATTGAGCGTGAAGGTCTGCTTCAAAATGATGATGCCCAACAAAGAACCGACCAAAGGCTGCGCGAAGAAAAACAACGATGCGGAACTAGCCTCCACTAACGCAAAAGCCCGGTTCCAGTACCACATCGCGCCAGCTGTCGAAATCCCGCCAAGATAGATCACACCTAGGTATATCGCTGGGGTGATGTTGCCGATGTCCGTATGTGCTAGCTCCCACACTGCTAGCGGGACTGCCAACAACAACGCCCCAGTCGCGCCAATAATAGTAACGGTAAGGGTGTCGTGGCCCTGGCTGACCCAGCGTACCAACACAGAATATAGCCCCCACATCACCGCCGCGAAAACTAACGTCAGGTCACCACGGAATGTCTCGGAACCGAATTGCGTATTGGCCGGATCAACAATGATAATCACACCGAGGATAGGTAGCGCCACCGCGCCAACCAGACAGGCGCTGAGTGGCTCATGGAGGATGAGCGGCGCAAACAGCAAAATAAAGGCCGGCGATGCGGTCGTGATGAGCGCACCATTAACCGCTGTTGACCAATCGGTCCCGACAAACTGTGCCCCCAGGCTAAGCCCATAACCGACAAACCCAACCATCAACATTTGTACGACCACACGCGGGCGCGGCAAGCTAGGCTTGCGCTTGACCTGCAACTGAGATAACCCCACCAGTACCACTATACCCAAAACGAGCCGCAATGTGAGTAACGTAAACGGGGGGATCGTCTCTAGCACAATATCGGATACGACATACGCGCCACCCCATATAGAGGCTGCTAAAATCCCGTACACTGCCCCACGTATCTGTATTGACATGCGTTGCCTCAACCTAATTAACCGTGCAATTTGTTCACAGCATGTACGGTTATGTTCTGGCATTTGCCCTACAAAAAGCGGCGCCAAAACACACTTGCCTTTTATTGCTGTAGACGTGGAACTAACGATATTGTGTATGGTTTAGTATGGGTTGAGTCGGGTATAAGTAATTGACAAAATAAACTGAGAATTCATGTAACTGCTGAGGGGCAAAATGTACGGTTTACCAGGGCCATCGCATTTAGGTTCGTGGTGGCTGTAAGGGTTGTTTTGTAGGGGAATACCACCGTGGACTGCCGGCTGACAATATGTGCGACGGGAGGCACAGCGACCCTTCCCTGCGTCGGATTAATGGTTTTGTAGCGCGGCGTGTCTTTGGTGCGATTGCCATGCTGTAACACTATCACACCCTGTACAAAACTGGCGCGGCTGCATATTATAGGCGAGTTGTGAAATCGACAAGCTCGGAGGCCCCATGCCAAATAAACGTAAAATCACGCAGAAAAAACCGCTTTTCGGGAACAACCGCCCGTTCTCGCTGAAGGCCACCCGTCGCCAGCAGAACCCCAACCTACAATGGAAGCGAATTTTCGTGCCAGAACTCAATCGGACTGTGCGCGTGAAAGTGTCTACGAAGGAAATCCGCACAATCGACAAGATCGGGTTAAAAGCGTTCTTGGAACGCCAAGGCCGTTCGCTGCAAAGTGTCGTCCGCGATTAACCGACCGCCCCCGATATACGCTGGGGGCGTTTACACTTCCCGTTTTTATTCCATCAAATCAATCTCAGCCTCCGTTAGATGTTCTTGTACGTAGGCCAACAAATGAGGGCGAGCCTGCGCACCTTTGCCGAATCGCATTTTGGCAAATATGGTCAGGTCGCTATGGTTGCTCAAAACCCCTTCTTCGGTAAACACCTGCCAGGGTTCGATCAAGTCCGGTAGAATCTTGGGCGCATCTTCCCCAAGCGTTTTTAATAATAGTAGCGTCCGTTGCAGGTCTGCAACGGCGATCCGCACTATGATTTTCACCGGCGTATAGTTCCCACGGCTAAAGTTACGAACGGCGCGTATCTCACCGTTTGGAATCGTGTAGACCTCGCCGTTGGTCCCCCGTAGCGTGGTCATGCGCAACGTGACGGTTTCTACCACGCCCTCAATTCCCATCACTTCGATCTTTTCGCCCACATCGAAACTATCATCGGCAATAAATGCGACCCCGGTCATGTAGTCGGCAATAAAGGGCCTGGCACTAAACCCGAACCCAGCACCAAACAAGCCGATCATCCACACCAACGTATCGACCGAAATAAACTGCGCCAGTGCGACAAACAGCGCCACCGTAAACCCAGACACGCTCAACGTCCCGGAAACTAGGCTGACGACCGTTTGATGCCGTGCGGATTGTTTTTCTGAGGTGGTATGCTGCCGTCTGGTTAGCCACCTTAACGGGACCATGCGACGGGCCAGTGATTGGGATAACCAATGTAAAACAAACGCACTACCAAACGCAACAACAATCGGCAAAACATAGTATAAAACAGTTCGCTCGAACAGAGTCATTTACGTTCTTTCCGTTTAGCCATAGATACCAACCCGCCCCCAAGCTAGCCCCCCTATTCGATACGCCAGGTTGCCACATTCGTAAAGGTACAACCGGCTTCGTCGCTCCCCTGGAAGGTCCCGGCAGCCAGGCCCAGCGTCCCGCTAGCCAGGGTGGTATCGCTGAAGCCTAATACCTCCTGACGGTTCACATACAGCGTGAACTGCGTGCCGTCTATCACCAGCACCAGCGTATTGATAGCGTCCGCCTCTATGCGAATCGCATCGCTAAAGGTTTGTGTGCCGATGAACCATTCGCCACCCTCGCGCTCAAAGAAACGCGCCTCCCCGATGCGGTCGATCTCGACGGTGTAGTAGTTGTCGCCATCGACACGCCGGAAGGCAAACCCGCAGTAGTCATCGGTGGACCCCGGCCCCCATGCTAAGTCTGTGGCTATAATGGCGTTGCGATAGCTGTTACCCAGTTGTTCGGTCAGGATGGTATCATCCTCATCAGTCAAGTCGATCTCTTGGCTGGCTAAGCTCTCGGCTTGCTGTAGGTCACTTGGGCGGATACCGTTCTCAGCAAGGATCGCGGCGCTCAGGCGTTTATCCTGCAAGCCCGTATCCCCTGCGATGCGCCACACGCGCGTTTGTGTGAATGTACACCCGGAAATGTCGCTCTCATCGAAGGTAGAGGCGGTTAGGGCGACTGTCCCCTCGCGGTAGGTGTTGTCGGGTAGGTCGATGACTTCGGTCCCGTTAACATATACCAGAATCCGGTCGCGGTTGTTGATCAAAACCAGGTCATTTTCGGCACCCAAGTCGGTATTGATGCTATCCGTCTGAATCGACAGCAACGTTTCAAAATCGCTATCTCCCACCAAGAACAGATTGATCGTACTTTCGCGGTTCAGGTCTAGCCGGTAGTAGTCGCTACTTTGTGGCTGCCGCCGGAAAATCAGCCCGCAAGTATCCTCAGCGGCCCCGGCAGTATGCTCATATGTGGTAGACACGATGGTATCCGCGAATAACGGATCGAAGGTATAGAACCGGATCAGATTATCCTCGCCGGTCAGGTCGAAGCTGGTTTGATCGGTGCCCGACATCGGGATCAACTCGCTAGGGTCAATATTCGCCTCGTTCAACATGCGGTTAACCAGACGGCTATCATCTTCCAGGGCGGGGGCGTTGGCATCTGGGCGGTTACTGCTGGCGATAGCCGTTGCCGCAATGACGGCGGATTGCGTCTGGGCGATGCTAAGGGCGTCTAAAGCCGGGGGCTGGCTATCGAGTATGGCTTGTGAGGTCGCAATCGCCCGTGCGGATTCAGTCGCAGCTAAAGCGACGCCGGCGGCTTGGGTCTGCTGTGGGCCATCGACTGCCGGGTTACTAGCGACATCAGTCGGGGCGTCGGTAGCGGTGGGAGTGGGTGTGTCGGTTTCGGTGGCTGTTGGTGTCTCGGTGGGAGTGGGCGTGTCGGTGTCGGTCGCGGTCGGTGTCTCGGTGGGCGTAATCGTCGGCGTGGGCGTGATCGTCGGCGTATCGGTGGCGGTGGGCGTCAGCGCGATCAACGTATTTTCGAGATCGATCTCGCGCTGAACGACGGCGGTTTCGGTGGCTAGCGCGTTGAAGGCGACGGCAGTTTCGGTATTGCGTAAGTTCTCGGTACGTTGTTGATTTTGATCGATAGCCAAAAATACCCCGCCCGCGATCAAAAACCCAGCTAGCAATGCCCCGGCAATCACCCACACCATAGACAGTCCGCCGCGTTTGCCGTCCGCCGAAGGTGACGCGGTATTCACTTCCCCCGATTCGACTAACTCGGTCGGTTGTTCGTCAAAAGCGTTGTTGGTCGCTTGTCCGCCAGAGGTTGGCGCTTCGACCACCGGCGCGTTAGCGCGGGCTTCCTGGGCGACCGTGGTTGGTACGTTGGGGTCTGCTGGTTTTGCGGCTGGGAGTTCGGTTGTAAAGAACCCGGTCGGTTCGTGCATCCGTGCGCCGAGGTTATCTTCCAGCGAATCGAAGGCCGTTTCCAGCTCGTCCACAAAGGCTTTAACGGTCGGGTAGCGATCTTCAATCGCCTTGGCAAGCGCCCGCTTGAAGGCCGGGTCAAACGCGCTGGTCAGGTCGGCGCGTACATCACCGGGCGGTTCAGCCTCTTCATACATATGCTTTTGCATCAGCGCGAACGGGTTCGGGGCGGTGAAGGGCAGTTGCCCGGTGAGCAGCGCATAGGCCATCACTGCCGCCGCGTACTGGTCCGAGGCGGGGTGTGCGTCCTCACCGCGCCACTGTTCCGGGGCCATATAAGACGGCGTACCGAGCGCGGTCCCGGTGCCGGTCAGTTGGCTGGTCGATTCGGTCAGCTTGGCGATACCGAAATCCACGATGAACGCATCGCCATGCGCATCAAACATCACGTTGCTCGCCTTAATATCGCGGTGAACAACCCCCTTGCTGTGGGCATAGTCCAGTGCCCCGGCAATCTGCGATAACACCCGTAGCACCTCTTTGATAGACGGCAGCGGGCGATCTTTAGACAGGTTATAGCTCATACGCTGGTCGAGCGACCCCCCGGTGAGCAGGCGCATTACCACATAGTTGATCGCGTTTTCGGTGCCGTAGTCGTAGATGGGGACGATGTGAGCATGTTCTAATGACGCGGCGATCAACGCCTCGCGGTTGAAGCGTTCGATGTAATCCGCTTGGTTACTCAGATTGCTAGATAGAACCTTGATGGCAATATCGCGCTGGAGGTTCGTCTGATACCCCAGGTAGACCGCGCCCATCGCCCCACTGCCGATTAGCCGCCGCAGTTCGTACTGCCCAATTTGTTGCCCGGCTAACGATTCTACATTGACCATCTTCTTACCCCTCTACTTCGTTAAACAGTTCGGTTAGCTGGCTGGTTCTGATGTCGTGTCAATCTCGATCTGTGCGTCACCTTCACACGGGATATTAAACGTTTGACGTTCGCGACAGGGTAAATCCGGGATATACCGGTTGGCCCGTGTCCACTCAATTAACTCCGGCAGCGTCAATGTGCGCAACTCTAGCACAACGCGGTTCCTGGCACCGATACTGGCTGCTAGTCCATCCGGTCGGAAGGCGGCACTGGTGATCTGGTTGGCGTTGCCAACGCTGGCGTTGGCCTCGTAGCGGGCGATGGTGCGCAGCGGCACCAGGTCGATAAGGACCGCGCTGCCGTCTACCCGCCCAACCAGGGCAAACTCGTTGGCCTGATGAAACGTAACGGTGCTGGTATAGCGTTCTTGCCCGTCCTGCCCAATCGAAATGCGCTCGATCTCCGTGCCACTCGCCCGATCCCACACGGCGAGCGTGTCATCGTTCCCCCCAGAATAGACGCGAGTTTCATCTGCCGAAAAACCCACCCCCAGGATACGCCCGCCGTGCGAGTACGTCTGCAACGGCTCCCCGGTGGCCACATCCCATAAGATCATCCTGCGGTCTACCGAGCCACTCAGCGCCAGCGAGCCATCTGCATTAAAAGTAAGGCTCATCACATCGCGGGTGTGGCCGGTGTCGCTCGCGCCATCGCTCAACGTCTGGCGGACCTCGCCGGTTGTCAGGTCCCATAGCACGACGCGCCCGTTGCCATCGCCAGTAAGCAATAAGTCGCCATCGGGGGCCACCGCCACCGCGTGCAGGCCGTTCGTGTGTGCGCCCTCTAGCTTCATTACAATACGATCATCGTCCGCCACATCCCAGATGCCGACCGTCATATCCTCAGAGGCCGTCACAAACTGCGAGCCATCCGGCAAGAAGGCCAGGTCTTTAACGGCATCTAAGTGAGAGCCGACCGCGTTGTTATACCGCCCGATCACCTCCGCCGTTTGCGTGTCCCATAACAGCAGCACGCCGTTTAAGTCCGATGTGACCAACAGCGACCCATCCGGCGAATAGGCCATCGCCTCGAGTTGCTCGTTGTGCCCGTTCTGCGTGAACCTCTGCGAGACCGAATCATCCGCAATACTCCACCAGAACAGCGACCCATCTTCCGACCCAGTTAGGACGGTGCGCCCGTTCGGGTCAATATCAACGCCGCTGATCGCCCCGTTGTGAGTATCAAACACATACAGCGGTGTACCCGTGAACGTACTCCACACAATCGCCAGCTGATCTTCACCGCCAGAGACCAACACGCGCCCATCGGCACCATAGGCCAGCTTGGTGATCGGTTGGGTGCCGTGCTGCACCACATCCCCGCCCAGCGTGCGCACAATCTCACCCGTTTCCAAGTTGCGGACGGTCAACACGCCAAGCTGTGTCCCCGATGCAACCGTATTCCCGACCGGGCTAAACGCAACGCTAGTCACACTAGAGGCGTGTTCGTACACCCGCAGGCTTTCCCCGGCGTTCAAATCCCATAAGATCATGCGGTTATCCAACGCGCCAGACAACACCCGCCCGGTAACCGGCCCGAAGGCCACACTGGTCACCTCCCCAGCATGGCCGCGTAATTCTTGTAACACCTCGCCTGTAGCCAGGTCCCAATGGAGTAACGCACTATTGTTAGACCCCGTAACCGCTTCCGTCCCCTGTGGGCTGATGGCGACCGCGTTAACAATCGTGCCGAGTGGATGCTCCAACGTTTGCAAGACCTCATAGGTTTGCATATCCAATACGGTTACGATATTGAATGAAGAAACCAACAACTGCGAGCCATCTGGCGAGAACGTCAGCGAAGTTACCGACGCACTAAAATCGTCAAAAACATGATCGACCGTTTCTGTCGGCAAGTCGTATAGGATGACGCGCCCGTCTGCCATGCCGACCGCCGCCTGGGTGCCTGTCAGGTTAAAGCGAACGTCGGTGATGTCGGTGCGCTCCGTGATCGGTTCCGGTTGATAACGGGCGATTGGCCCCGGCGAGAACGCCACGCGGGATAAGGTCGCATAGGCCAGGGCAGGCGGGGTCTCTAAGCCGACAGACGCCAGCGCCAACGACAACGATAACGGGCTATCGCCTTCGGCAAGCGTTTGGTCCGCATAGCTGGCCCACAACAAACTATTGGCTTCGGCGGCGCTGGTGGCAGCGATCTGCGCCTGGGCTTCGGCCTCATTCTGG
>DAOTUA010000032.1:0-11515 GCA_034437355.1 Anaerolineae bacterium
CCGTGAGTCCTCCGTTTCCTGGTCGTTTTTGTGTATGCTAAACATATAGTGCGACCCCGGCACCACTCGGATATTTGCCACCGGGAACTCTAAACGGCCTAGTAAGTCAATCATCGGGATCAAACCGACCAGGTTATCTTTATGACCCAGGATAACGCGGAAGGTTTGATAATCGTGAGCGATCTCGGAATCTTGTAGCAGGCCCATCGCCCGGAAGGTGGCCCCGGTGATACCGCGTGGGGTGTCTCGGTATTGGCGGGTGTGTTCGCGCTTTACAAAGTCGCTGGCCCCGTTGCATAGGATGTCGATCATACGCGGTTGGATGGCGCGTTCGACAAATTCTAGCATGGGGACGCG
The DNA here is from genome assembly GCA_034437355.1 of Anaerolineae bacterium. Classification (GTDB taxonomy): domain Bacteria; phylum Chloroflexota; class Anaerolineae; order Aggregatilineales; family Phototrophicaceae; genus DAOTTY01. Next base: position 358 of record DAOTUA010000032.1, read on the forward strand.
CTGGAGCAGGTTAATGCCGGTGCCAAGGGTGGTGTAAAAGGCCCGATGCAGTTCATCTGCTAGCAGCAGGGCCGGGGCGAGGGCGTAACGGGTGACTTCGCCGTAGCTCCATATCATTGGGTTCAGGTAGAAAAGGGTTGCGCCGCCCATGCTATGCCCGACAAAGTTGATCACACGCGGCTTAGGGTTGCCCGGTTGTCGCCGGAAGTTGAGCAGGTTGATCACTTTTTGCAGCGTGCGCATGGCTGCCGGAGGGTTACAGTTATCAATATCGGGCAGGTTATCGACAAAGCGCGAGTTGCCAAAGCCGTTATGATCGACAGCGACGGTAACCAGCTTGCGGTTACGGGTGACGACCATATCGGGCAGTTTCTCCCATATTTTGTAGTTGCCGGTCCAGCCATGGACGAACACGACAAAGCCATCGGCGTCTTCCAGATGGCGTTCGAGCAGGTCGTCGGGCGTGTCGAAATCTTCGGCCCATGTGAGTTGAAAGACAAAATCGCGTAGCCCGGCTTGGTCGAGGATGGCCTGGCCTTGCCTGGCACCGATTAAGCCGCGGTCGATCAGATTGGAAAGGCGATATTGGGCGGTTTGCGTGTCGGGTGTGTACCCGTTCCCACGCCGATAATGCCCGCGTGCCCATGAAAATTGCCCGGCCATAGGTTACGTCTCCTTATGTTGTTGTTAGGTCATCTGTGCCCTTAGTGTAGCGAATTTGGGCCAGAAAATCCGCTAGGTGTTTGCGGTCCGATGGGGTGTAGGCATCCAGGCCGGGCGGGTCGGCGGCATAATCTGTCACGAGTGCGTACATGCCGGAACTGGTGAAAGCTGCTCCGTAAAGCGTGTTAAAGTCGATGCGGGCGACATCGTGACTTAGTAGCGGTAACTCAAGCGTTGGAAGCGTGTCCAGTACGCCCACCCCATAGATAAACGTCTCGCCGTGTTCGACATCCGGGCGCGGATCGTTGACCCATATATAGTAGGGTTTCGCGTTCGGTTGACCGTCTCGGTAACTGGGGATCACGGGGGCGATAGGGGCCTGATGGTGCAATAGGTCGATCTCAACCAACCGTAACCCGGCATGGAGCGTGCTAGCGCGTTTATTAGTGTAGGTATCGTAATGCGAACCGCCCGGTTTATTGGCTGGCGAGAGCATTTCAAAACGCACTAGGGGCCGCCCTGGTACCGAGTCCCCCGCATAGATCACGACACTAGGTACATAGGTGGCTTCTGGTAGCGTCTGCGCCACCTTGACGGTCATCATCGGTGCGGGGTTGGCAACGGCGGGGTTAGTGGTGTCCGGTTTGGTGGTGTAGATGGTTGCATCGGGCACGGTGCGCTCAGGTAAGCCGTCGCGTATAATCTGAAGGGATTGTTCGTTAGTTGCAAAGTAACCGGGCGGCAACGCCTCCGTTAGTGCCCGCAACAACGCATTCACGTAACTATTCTGGAACCCGTGCCAGCCAAGTTCGGCTTGTAGGTAACTGTTCAGGTGGGCGTTCACGCCGGGGTAAAGGTTCGTTTTGGTGTGGATGGGCATGGCTTCCGTACTCGTTAAACTGCGGTTTACACCCTATAATACAACATGTTTTGACGGCTATTGACGACCTACAAGCGAGAAATCAGCTTATGACACAGCAAAACCACACCTTCCAGCGGGTGATTATGACGTTGCATCAGTTCTGGGCGGAACAGGGCTGCATGTTATGGCGTCCGTACAATGTTCAGGTGGGCGCGGGGACGGGCAACCCGGCAACGTTGTTGCGCGTCCTCGGCCCGGAGCCGTGGCGCGTGGCGTATGTCGAGCCATCCGTGCGGCCCGACGACGGGCGCTACGGCGAGAACCCCAACCGCCTGCAAATGCACACGCAGTATCAAGTGATCCTCAAGCCGGACCCCGGCAACCCGCAAGAGTTGTACTTACGTAGCCTGGAGGCAATCGGGTTGAACCCGCGTGAACACGACATCCGGTTTGTGGAGGACAATTGGGAAAGCCCGGCGCTGGGGGCGTGGGGCCTGGGCTGGGAAGTGTGGTTAGATGGTCAAGAGATCACACAGTTTACGTATTTCCAGCAGGCCGGGGGGATCGAACTGGACCCGGTATCGGTTGAGATCACCTATGGGTTAGAGCGTATTGTGCTGGCTTTGCAGGGCAAGAACGCCGCCTGGGACATCGAATATATGCGGGGCGATGTGGATACCAACGGCGATCACGCGCCGGACCTGCTATACCGGGATATTTTCTTGCGGCAAGAATACGAACACTCCAAATATTACTTTGAGATTGCCGACATCGACCAACTGAAGCACGAGTACAACATCTATGAGGATGAGTACCGCCGCGCATTGGAGGCCGGGCTGCTCATCCCGGCATACGATTATGTTCTCAAGTGCAGCCACGTTTTTAACGTGTTAGATACACGCGGCGCGGTCGGGGTGACGGAGCGTGCAAAATACTTCCGGCGGATGCGTGACATGACCCGCGATATTGCCTCCGCCGTTGTGCAGCAGCGCGAAACGCTGGCGTATCCGTTGGAGAAGATGAGCGCAGCCTGGCGTGCCCCGGCAATGCAAACCGCCGCCGACCTGCCCGCCCCACTTGATGCACCCGCCGACTTTCTGCTAGAGATCGGCGTGGAGGAATTGCCAGCGCACGAGGTCGATCAGGCGTTATCGCAACTGGAGCCACTCGCGGAGGTGATGTTCGATGAGTTGCGCTTGCAGCATAACGGCATCCGCACCTATGCCACCCCCCGCCGGCTGGTGATCGCAGCGCGGGAGTTGGCCCCGTCGCAGTTGGACGCGCAGGAAACGGTCAAGGGGCCGCCAGCGGATCGCGCCTACGACGTGGACGGCCACCCGACCAAGGCGGCGCAGGGTTTCGCACGCGGCAAGGGTGTTGATGTGGAGGCGCTGCGCGTCGAAGAAGTGGACGGCGGGCGCTATGTTGTCGCGGATGTATTCGAGGCGGGGCGGCCTGCTGCCGAGGTGTTAGCCGAGGCGCTGCCCAAGCTCATCGGTGCAATTAAGTTCGGTAAGCATATGCGCTGGAACCAGACCAACATCGGCTTTAGCCGTCCGTTGCGTTGGCTGTTGGCGCTGCACGGCGACCGTGTGATCCCGTTCACGTATGCGGGGGTGGCTAGCGGCAACGTCACACGCGGGATTCGTCCGTATAACTCCCCCACCATCAGCATTAACAGCTTTCGGGAGTACGGCGAAACGCTACAGAGCCAGGGCGTTATCTTAGACCGGGACACGCGCCAGGACAATATCTTGCGACAGGCACAGAGCTTGGCCCAGCGTATCAACGGGCTAGTGGTGCGCGATGATGGCCTGTTGGATGAAGTGACGAACTTGGTCGAAGCACCGACCGCCTTTATGGGGGCTTTCGACCAAGAATACCTGAGTTTGCCGCGCCAGGTGTTGATCACGGTGATGCGTAAACATCAGCGGTATTTCGCGTTGGTCGATGGCCGCCAACAGGATAAGCTGATGCCGTACTTTATCGCGGTGCGCAATGGCGATACAGAGCATATCCCCATGGTACGGCACGGTAACGAACAGGTGCTACGCGCTCGTTATGCGGATGCGGCTTTCTTCTTTAACGAGGATCGCAAAAAGCCCCTAGCGGACTTCCTGCCCCGGCTGGATACGCTCACCTTCCACGAAAAGATCGGCTCGATGTTGGAGAAAAATAACCGGGTGGCGGCGCTTGTCCCGGCGGCGGGTGCGGCGCTTGGCCTTCCCGATGAAACCATCACGACCGCGACCGAGGCCGCCCAAGTTGCTAAGGCGGACCTGGCAACGCAGATGGTGGTCGAGATGACATCGTTACAGGGGGTGATGGGCAGCGAGTACGCCCGGTTGGAGGGCTACCCGGAGCCGGTCGCGGTGGCGATTTTTGAACACTGGTTGCCACGCGCTGCCGATGACATACTCCCCCAGACGCTACCGGGGGCGCTGCTGGGCCTGACGGATCGGCTGGATACGCTGGCGGGGTTGTTCGGGGCAGGGTTGGAACCGAAAGGCAGTGCGGACCCGTTCGGGTTGCGGCGGGCGGCGCTCGGTGTGGTGCAGGTGATCACCCATCATCGGCTTGATGTGGACTTGCGTGCGCTGTTGGATATTGCCGCCGACGCGCAGCCCATCGACGTGAGCGCGACGGAACGTGCGGCGGTGATGGCGTTTATACACGGTCGGTTAGCGGTGTGGCTGCTGGACCAGGATTGGCGGCACGATGTCGTGCAGGCCGTTATCGCGCAGCAAGCCCACAACCCGACCCGTGCGCTAACGGGCATCGGGCAGCTTAGCGAGTGGGTACAGCGTGATGATTGGGAGGCCACGCTAGATGGCTTCGCACGGTGTGTACGCATCACCCGCGACTTGGGCACGCAGCACACCATCAACCCGGACCTACTCACCGAACCCGCCGAGCAACAACTTTACCAGGCGTATACCCAGGCCGCCGCCCAACTGGACGACGACGCCAACGTCGGCGCGTTCTTGCAGGCGTTCACCCCGATGCTGCCCGCCGTGACGCGCTTCTTCGATGATGTGCTGGTGATGACAGAGGACGAGGCGATTAAGCACAATCGGTTGGGGTTGCTGCAACACATCAGCGCGTTAGCCGATGGGTACGCCGATCTATCTCATCTGAATGGGTTCTAACGGTTATTTCGGATTACACTGGGGGTATCGACTGCATTAGTAGGGAGATAAACCGCTATGACCGAAAAAACCAAGCGCCAACCGCGTCGGCTTGTTTCTGCGTTGTTATTGCTGTTAATTTTATTTGTCGTCTGGGTGATTATCGGCGTGTTCTTCCCAGAATCGGAGGGTGACTTAGCGGCAACGGCCTTTACACTGGTGATGTTGGCTAGCTTTGCGACGTTGGTAACCGGGCGTTTTTTGGCGAATCGGGTTGTTGCCATTGGTGTTTTGCTCATCTTGGCGCTGTTGGCGCTAAGCATTGTGATCCCGTCCGAAACCAACACGTTCACCGCACCAGAACGCGAGTTTGCGCTGAATATCACCACCGAAGCGTTAGGCGGTGTTGCGTTGATCATTGTGTTTTTAGCGGGTGGGCGTAATCTGTGGACGCTTGCGGTTATCGGGGGGTTGGCGCTGTTGGCGATCTACGGCTCGGAGGTGGTTACATTGTGGCAAAGCGACCTCTTAATGAATTTTAGTTCGGAGATGATCGGGACAATCATAACGATTTTAGTCTTGCAACGCTTTCAACGTGACGATGATCTAGTGTGATCATCTGTAATTTTGTTTGTATTCAATTTGGATAGCTTGCACCACCCCCCCACTACACGTATAATAAATTCTCATTAACGAAAGAAGAACTGCCGGGAACCCTTCTTAATTATGTCTGTTATCGAAGAGATCAAAGCACGCTTAGATATAGTCTCATACATCAATCAATATGCCCCTTTGAAGAAGGCCGGGCGCTCGCATAAAGCCTGTTGTCCGTTTCACTCGGAGAAAACGCCGTCTTTCGTCGTTAGCGACGAATACCAGAGTTGGCGTTGCTTCGGGGCTTGCGCTGAAGGGGGCGATATTTTCAGTTTTGCGATGAAGTACCATAATTGGGACTTCAAAGAGGCGCTGCAAGAACTGGGTAAGTTAGCCGGGGTGGAGGTCCACCAGCGATCCCCGGAGCAGCAACAGCAAGCGGACCACGCCGACCGGTTGCGCGGCTTAATCCAAACGGTAGCGGATGCCTATCACGCCAAAATCTACGATCCGAATGACGCGGACGCAGCCAAGGCACTGAGCTATGCCCGTGAGGGGCGCGGCCTGACGGATGAAACGATCCGGGCGTTTGGGGTGGGGTATGCGCCAGATAGTTTCGATACCGTTCTCAACTACCTGATCGACCTCGGTCATGAGCAGCAACATATCATCGAAGCGGGGTTGGCGCTGCGCAGCGAGCGCAGCGGGCGCGTTTACGACCGCTTCCGAGATCGGCTGATGGTGCCTATCCGCGATGAAAAGGGGCGGGTGGTCGGGTTCGGTGGGCGCGTGCTAGACCCGGAAGATACGCCCAAGTATATGAACTCGCCGCAAACGCTGGTTTTTGACAAAAGCGGCCTGCTATTCGGGCTAGACCAGGCACGCCAGGCTATCCGCGAGACGGGAACGGTGGTTATTGTCGAAGGGTATATGGACGTGATCACCGCGCATCAGGCCGGATTCCGTAATGTGGTGGCGCAGATGGGAACGGCTATCACCGAAGATCAATTGCGGTTGGTAGCCCCCAAGCACGCTCACCGGATCGTGTTGGCGTTGGATAGCGACGCTGCCGGGCAGAATGCAACTCGTCGCAGCTTAGAGGTGGCCCGCGAAACGTTGCGCTCGGACTATACCGGGCGGCTGAGTGTTGATATACGGGTGATGCACATCCCGGATGCTAAAGACCCGGATGATCTCATCCGAGAGGAGCCGGACCGATGGCAATATCTGGTTGATAACGCGATGTCGGTTACCGAATTTGTTATCCAAATGGAATTGGCTTCGCTGCCGGAGACGCCTTCTGTCCCCCAAAAAGAGGAGATCGCCCGTCGGGTGGTCCCGTTGTTGATGGCAACCGAGAACAATTTGATCAAACAGGAGAACTTGCAACTTCTGGCGCGGCGGTTACTGATCCCGGAAGGGGACTTGTTACGGCTCGCGGAGGAGGTGCGACAGGAGGAGGCCCGCCGTCACAAACAGCGCCTTCGGCGGCAGCAGCGGCAGCAGCAGGCCCCCCCCCCAGCCGCCGAAGGTCCGCCGCCGATAACAGCGTATGGGGCACCGCCACCACCTGGTAGCGAAGAACCGCCGCCGCTTGATCATGGGGCGCAGGCAACGGCACGCCCTCGCCGGCGGTCGGTGAGTGCGTATGCCGAAGCGCATATCCTTAACCAACTGATCGAACACCCGGAGGTGTACTATCGCATCAACCGGAAGCTACAGGAAGCCGCCAACAACAACCCTTGTCTGGTCGAAGATGTGATGGCGTCGTTTGGAGATCGGGACTTTGAAAACACCGGGTTACGTCAATTGATGAATATCTTTTTGGAAGCGCACGAACAGGACGAGATGGACATCCTGGAATATGTGCTGGCTCATGCGGATGAGGCGTTACAATCGGAGCTAGACCTGATCTTAACGAACCGGCTAGAACGCAAAGTGCAACCGGCTTCGACAACGCATCGGGGCGACCTGGCGGTTGTTAAACAAAATGTCCGCTTTGGCGGGGCCTTGTCGGACCCCACCCGTGATATGATCGCCCAGGCGCTACGCTTACGCTGCCGGCGCATCAACCGAGAACGCCACCAACTCCAACTTTTGCAGGCCAACGCGGAAGCCGAAGGCGATACCGACCGGGCCGAAACCTGTATGCAACAACTCGATATGCTTGCAACTGCAATGCACCGCTTGGAAACTGAAGTGAACGAGGTGGCCCGCTTATACTAAATAGGGTCCGTTAACAATCTAACAAACTTAATCTCTAAGTAAGAGGCTAATGGCTAAAAAAGACCGTACCCCAAAACCTAGCGATGATGAGACAATGGACGACGACGAATTCCAGGACGATGAGGCGTTCGACGAAGCCGACGACGAAAACGCCTATGACGGTTCGTTGCGTATGCGTGGCGAGGACGGCGCTTTACTCGAAACAGATTTCGAGGATGACGACGATGAGGATGACGAGGACGAGTATACCCGCGAACGTGAAAGCACCCCGGCTGCTTTTGATGACCCGGTGCGGCAATACCTGAAAGAGATCGGGCGGGTAGGCTTGTTGGATTCTAACCGTGAGATGTGGCTGAGTACGATGATCGTTGCCGAACGGTTGCTCGAACAATTTACGGATGAGCTTTCGGCATTGGCAGAAAACGACGAGGGCGAGATCGAAGTGAAGGGCCTTCCTTTTCGGATAGAGGTGATTGATCGGGTCATTGATCACATTGTGAGCAACTGGCAACAGGTTTTAGAACAGGCCAAGAATTTTGACAATGGCTTGCCGGACTTGCGCGGCGTGGTGGATGAGGCGCAGCTTGTTGTGGAAAACTGGGATGTTGATGCCGATTCTTATATCCGGCAGTATCTCAAACAAGGGAGTTGGGGCCGCGATGACGCCTGGGATCAACTCGCCAAGCGCCTGTTTGATGTGTTCCACGGGGTATATCTGTTACCGTTTGATATACAACTGAACATCCGGGGGGAGGCGGCAACATCGGGCCAGATGGTTTCGGTGGAGGCACTAAAAACTCAGCTTTACGACCAAGACGACCGCGAAGAAAAACTGAAATGGACGTTTGAGAAGATCGAACTAAACGCCCAGGAAGCCACCGAAGCCCTGACCCGTGCTAACTTACGTCTGGTTGTCAGCGTGGCGAAGCGATACATGGGCCGGGGGATCAACTTTCTGGACTTGATCCAGGAGGGAAACATCGGGTTGTTACGGGCAGTTACCAAGTTCGACCATACCAAAGGGTATAAGTTCAGCACGTATGCGACGTGGTGGATACGGCAAGCGATCAGCCGGGCGATTGCCGACCAAGCCCGCACGATTCGGATTCCGGTCCATATGGTCGAGACGATCAACCGCCTGATGCGCGTCCAGCGAGACCTAATTCAGAAGATCGGGGAAGAGCCAAACGCGGAGCAGATCGCGCTCGAAATGGACTTCTTAGAAGCGATGGAAGTCAAAGAAATTCAGGAAGCGCAGAAGAACGGCGAGGAACTGGACCCGGCCCTGGCCCGCAAGTTACGCCGGGCCGTGCAGAAGGTACGGCAAATTATGCGCATCTCGCAAGAGCCAATGAGCCTGGAAATGCCGGTCGGGTTGGAGGACAGTAGCCAACTAGGAGATTTCATCGAGGATGATAAGATTCTAGGGCCGGTAGACGCCGCCAGCAAGCAGTTGCTAAAAGAACAGTTGCGGTCCGCGTTGGGGGTTCTCAGCGACCGCGAACGGCAGGTGCTAGAGATGCGTTTTGGCCTGGCCAACGGGCAGGATAAGACGTTAGAGGAGGTCGGTAATCACTTCGGGGTCACCCGCGAGCGCATCCGGCAGATTGAGGCGAAGGCGTTGCGGAAGTTACGCCATCCCACGCGCAGCCGCCAACTACGCGATTACCTGGAAATGTGATACGCCTGGTGTGAAATAGTTGTTTTTTCTTAACTTGATGCTTTTCTCTTCTTTTTTTCCAGAAAGAAAGAAGCAAAGAAGGCGATGAGGGGGGGGTATTTTCAATCAAAATGGACGCTTTTTGTCCACTTTTTAACGGTTTGTGTAAATCGCCTATAGCATTGCGGCGTTTAGAGTCTGTCATCAGCTCAATCGCTTGTTAAGTTATGCACTTTGACGAAAATCTATGGTGCATATCATGTTAAAATAAGGTTATTTCTGATACACTAATTTAACAGTACATTGGAATCAGGAGAATGCCATTGATACTTAATGCCACGCAACGCTTTTTAATCGCAGAACTTGAACGCAGCGAGGCCAATATCACTTGGTTGGATGTAGACGGGCAAACCGAGCTACTAGAGGAATACCAACGGCGGCGCGGGATAATCCGCGAACTGATGGGTACGGCTCACGATAGAGATCGAACCCTAGCGATGATCACGGCCCGCATACAAGAAACAAAGATACAACTCGGGGGCCTGGCAGCATCACAACCAGACGATGCCCGGCAGATTCAACTGGCCGTTGACCTGGATTATCTGATCGGGTTGGCGAAGCGGCTACAACAATTTGTGACAGATAGCACCTACAGCTATAAGCTAAAAGGCATCGACCGACTATAACTTTTGGCGGTAGCAGTCCTCCACGTCACCTCACCCCCCCCAAAAAATCATCAGTTACGCCTGGTATGAAATAGCAGATTTCTTGGTAACTGCTCAGGGGTTTCACCCCCGAACCCCCACAAGCTCTTGCAAACGCTTGACCAAAACTTTAGCTGTGAAAATCGAAGATTTTCACAAAAAACAGTTGTTACCACTTAGGTACTTCGCTTGAAGACACCCAGATCAGAGCAGGGTGAACATGGCCGAAGGTAGTAAAACCCCTCCCTCTCACCGCTATAGCGGCGGAAGGGTTGTTGTAGATCATCGCGCATGCCCCTGATCAGATAAGCCAAGGGTAACGCTATTACAAAACGGTCGATATAATACCGCGAGGTATTGCCTGGAGAATCGTTAGGGGAAAACGTATGAGCGCCAAAACAGAGCTGTTAGAACGGTTGCAGAATCGCTCCGCTAAGATAGGGATTGTCGGCCTGGGATATGTTGGCTTGCCGTTGGCGGTCGAGTTTGCGGAAGCCGGCTACAGCGTGGTCGGGTACGATGTGAGCGAGGAAAAGGTAACACGGTTAAATGCCGGCGAAAGCTATATCCCCGATATTCCGTCGGATCGGTTACGTCCGTTAGTGGAGGCGGGTAACCTGCGTGCCAGTTTTAACCGCGATGACCTGGCGACAATGGACGCGGTGAGTATCTGCGTGCCAACCCCGCTACGTAAAACAAAAGACCCGGATATGTCCTACGTGATCAGCGCGGTGAACGATATTGCCGCCATCGCCCATAAGGGGATGCTGGTCGTGTTAGAAAGCACCACCTACCCCGGCACCACCCAAGAGATTATCGCCCCACGCCTGGAGTCTCACGGGTATACCATCGGGGAAGATATGTTTGTGGCTTTCTCGCCGGAGCGTATCGACCCCGGCAACACGACCTACATGGTGCGCAATACGCCCAAAGTCGTCGGGGGGGTGACACCGGCCTGCACCGAAGTCACACGGGCATTGTATAGCGCCGCGGTCGATACGGTGGTCGAAGTGTCGTCCCCTACATCTGCCGAAATGGTCAAGCTGCTAGAAAACACGTTCCGCGCTGTCAATATTGCGATGGTTAATGAAATGGCGCTGATGTGCGATAAGCTCAATATTAATGTCTGGGAGGTTATCGAGGCTGCCGCGTCGAAGCCATTCGGGTTTATGCCGTTTTACCCTGGGCCGGGCCTGGGCGGTCACTGCATCCCCGTAGACCCGCATTACTTGAGTTGGAAGCTCAAAACGTTGAACTATAACGCCCGCTTCATCGAGCTTGCCAGCGAGATTAATACCTCTATGCCTTATTATGTCATGGA
>DAOTUA010000033.1:0-8954 GCA_034437355.1 Anaerolineae bacterium
AGAGGGGGATTTAGGGGGTGAGGGCGGGTGCGATACCGTAAGATGTGTTTAGTACCTGAGTAGTTACAAAAAAGTGGACAAAAAGCGTCCATTTTGATTGATAGTTCGTTCTTGAGAGCGTTACCCTCAAACTCCCGCAAGGTGGATTAGCCCCCTGCACCCCTCATATGCCAAAATCTTAGAACAGGCTCATTTGTTGCGGCCTGTCATCGTCTGGGGGATCATCGTTCGCATCTAAGTCGGTATCTGGTTCTTCTGTCAGCTCGGAGGCGGCGGCTTCTGCTTTGGGCTCCGGGTCATCTGCCGGCGGCACATCAACCCCGGCGTGAACGGTCGGTTCGGCTCCCAGGTCAAGCTGTGGCACAAAGTCGCCTTGTAGGTCCTCGGTGCGCATCGTCGCCTCCAGCTTGAGCTGACGCAGGTCGTCATCGCTAAACCCGACATCGTGCAATACGCCCGTCAGGGTTTGCTCGGTGTGTTGGTCGTTGCGTTGGACGACATCCCGATAATGAGCTTTCAGGCAATCGCGCCAATCATCGCTAAATACGCTTTTATTGTCGGACATACTTCACCTACTCCGTTATTTGTCTGATATTATCGTAGCATACACCTGATGTGAAATAGCAGATCGCTTCTTTCTTTATTGAAAATATCAATATAGAAAGATTCGGCGGAGTCATGGTATCTATAAATAAACCGGATTGAGGAACTGATATGACACAGCTTATTGACTATAGCCCCCTCCAAGCAGAAGCAACTAAATTTCAGCATGTGGTAGAGCAGCAGCAGATCACATTTGACGACCTCCGCGCCGAAGTGAATCGGCTGTACGATGTTGTGGCGAATATTCTGAACGCGGCAACCGATGCCGACATGATTTTTGTACCATACGACTCAGAAGCCAACGACCCCTACGCCGCCACCGAAGCCGAAAAGCACATTGGCTGGACGTTGGGCCACCTGGTCGCGCATATCACCGCGACAAACGAGGAAAGCGCGGTTTTCGCGTCGTTGCTGGCGCGGGGCATCCCGCAGGGCGGCAGAATCCGCACAGAAACCCCCTGGGCCGCCATTGATACGGTCCAGAAGGCCCGCCAGCGTTTAGAAGAAAGCCGCCGGATCGTACTGGCCTACCTCAACGCCATCCCGGATACACCCGACCTAACAACCGAACGCGAGTTCAGCAACGAACGAGTCGCGGCGTACTTTGGGCCGATCAACGCCCCGGCTGCCATGCTCACGGGCTTGGCGCACCATGCCGAGCATATCGAGCAGTTCCACGAAGTTTACCGGCAGGCTAAAGCAGCCAACGACGAAGCATAGCCCCCCACTCACAAAAAAACCGACTCAGGGCTGACGCATGAAAATTTTCGGACGTGTGTCAGGGGAAGGGGAGTTTAGAACGTAATTGCCCTAAAAACTCGGTTGTCTCACATAGTCACATCTCAAAAAATTGGCTATACTATATTTTCTAACGGTCGGGTTTATTTTCGATTGATGTTAAAGGCAGCATAATACCTTGAGTTTTAACTTTGACGATTTCGGCAAGCAACGTCGCGCAACGCCTGGCACGGCTGATTACTTGAAAATTGATAAAATCGGGCAGTGGGTCGAGGCCAACTGGCTCCCAAAAATGCCACACTTACAACAGCATATCCTGTGGACAACCGAGGCCACTGTCAATCAAAATGTGATGAGCCGCTACGACCCAGGCTTTCCACTTGAAGGGGACTACCGCTTCACCGGGACGCGCATCACGCCCTGCCCATTGGTCACGCGCATCTCGCAGGAATCCCATATTGAAGGCATATCGTACCAGTCCGGGGCCTTTATCTATCAATTCCAACACGCCACCAACGGCCACACCGTGGATGTGCTGGTGATTGCGGCCTTCACCAGTGATGATTTCTACGACAATGAGATCATCTGCCTGGCGACCATGCCGCGAGATTTTGTCGAGATATGGCGCAGCTTCACCAAAGAGTGTAAGCGCATCAACTGGTCGTTGAACCCCAAGCAACAGGTCTATATTATCGGTGGGCGCGAATCGTCGTTCGTGCCGGATACCGACTGGAATGATATTATCCTGCCGGAGGACCTGAAGAAGAACATCATTGACGATGTGAGCCTGTTCTACACCAAGGGGATCGAAGTCTACCGCCGCTTGAACCTGAAGCCTTTTCGTAAGTTGTTGTTAGCCGGCGTGCCCGGAACGGGCAAAACCATGATCTGCTCCGCGCTGGCAAAATGGGCCATCGACCAGAAATATCTTGTGATCTACGTGTCTAGCTCCGATAGCGACGGGGCCACCTTCCGCAAAATCCAACGGGCACTAGATATTGCGGCCCGGTCCGAACACCCAACACTGCTGATCCTGGAGGAGTTCGACGCCTATTTACACGACGATGAAAAGGCGTTGGTCTTGAATGTGCTAGACGGATCGGAATCGAATATCCACGACCTGGGAACGCTGCTCATCGCCACCACCAACTACCCAGAATCCATTGATGAGCGTGTGTTGAAGCGGCCCGGTCGCTTAGACCGCATCTTCATCATCCCGGAGATGGAACGGGAGGAGGACGCCGAGAAAATGCTTAAAAATTACCTGGCCAGCATGTGGCAAGATGAACATCGCAAGGTGTCTAAGAAATTGGTCGGTTATCCTGGGGCGTTTATCCGCGAGGTCGCCATCTACGCGCTAACACAGGTTGCCGAGGGCGATATGGACGTGTTGCCGTTGGATATGCTAGAGCGATCCTTCGATAGCTTGCGCGAACAAATCAAAATGCGGGATGATTTTCTCGTGCGGCGCGGGGCGATGGGCTACGGTGGCCTGAACCGGTTTGACTGATGCGCAGTCGGGGGCGCTCTCCAATTTTAGCGGTAGCCTACGCTTTTCGTTGCCCAAATAATGCACCCACAATTTTAAGGAGACCCTATTACCAATGGCTAAGGTTAAACCCTCTATCCCGCAAGGTTTACGAGACTTCCTCCCCCAAGACATGCTCAAACGCGAGTACGTGATGGGCGTGATCCAGCAAGCGTTCCAGCTATACGGCTTCGAGCCTATCCAAACGCCTACGATGGAAAAACACGACACCTTATTCGGCAAATATGGCGAGGACGCCGAAAACCTGATCTACAGCGCCAGCCATCAGCGCAGTAAAGAACAACTCGCCATGCGCTACGACCTCACCGTCCCATTGGCGCGGTTGGTGGCCCAATACGAAAATGAGTTGAACTTCCCGTTTAAGCGGTATCACATTGCCCCCGTCTGGCGTGGGGAACGCCCGCAAAAGGGACGTTATCGCGAGTTCTACCAGTGTGACGCGGATATTGTCGGGGTTGCCGAAATGACAGCAGATGCCGAAATTGTATCGCTGCTAGTGACCGTATTTCAACAACTCGGCTTCCCCAAATTCACGGTCAAGATCAACAACCGTAAGCTGCTGACGGCTATCGGAGCCTACAGCGGTGTGCCGGATGCCCAACTCACCGACCTATACCGCAGCGTCGATAAATTCGACAAAATCGGGGCGGAAGGCGTCGAAAAAGACCTGATCCAACGCGGTATCGAAGCGGGGGCCGTTGCCAGGATGATCGAACTGATCACCTCGCGGCAACCCGGCACGCAAAACCTCGATTACCTGGCCGCTAGCCTCGGTGATGCCCCCGGCGCTACCGCCGGCGTGCGCGAACTCCGCGAACTGGCTACCGCACTCGATCACCTCAACGTAGACCCCACCACCTACGAATTTGACTTCACCATGGTTCGCGGACTGGGCTATTACACCGGGCCGATCTTCGAAACCATCATCACCGAACCGCAAAACCTCGGCAGCATTAGTGGTGGCGGGCGCTACGACAACCTGATCGGCTTATTCCGCCGCGAGAGTATGCCGACCACCGGCACCTCATTTGGGATCGAACGGATCATTGACCTGCTCGACATGATGGACCTCTACCCGGCCCACATCGGCGGGACAGTCGTTCAGGTGATGGTCATCGTCTTTAACGAAGAAGTACGACCGAACTGTACCCGCATCGCCAACCAGCTACGCCAGGCCGGGTTCCGTACCGAGCTATACTTGCAGGATAAACACATCAGCAAACAGTTCAAACACGCCGACCGCAAAGGGATTCCGATTGTGGCGTTAGCCGGGCCAGACGAGATTGCCAAAAATGAGGTGACGTTACGGCGACTAAAGGACGGCGAGGAAGTCACCATCCCACAAACCGCCATGACCGATGCGTTAAAGAAACTACTTAACTAATAGACCGACTTTAACACATCAATAAGCCTAACTTAACTTGGTTAGGGTAAAGTTTACTTAACCGAGCAGTTCCACCTAAATCCTGTGTGAAGGTACGCCCTGTACCCAAACACAAAGAAAACCAACAAGCACCTTCCCCAAAGGTGCTTGTGGTGTTTATAGGGCCTCTTGTGCCAAAATACGATCTGCCAACGCACCAAGGAGAACAACCATGCAGGCCACCCTCACCCCACCCGCCCACGACGACCGGACCTACCGCCGCCAGATCAATGCGTGGGTGCTGTACGATGTCGCTAACTCCGCTTTTTTTACAACGATTATCGCTGCCGTCATGCCGACATACTACAGCGCGGTAGCCGGGGCAACCTTACCAAGTGCGGCCATCGCCACACGCAACTGGAGCCTGAGCTTGAGTATCGCGCTCACGATTGCAGCGGTGATGTCCCCGGTATTGGGCACGATCTCCGATATTGTGCGCGGCAAGAAAGTATTGCTATCGGTGTTTGTGGGGGTGGGCGTGCTGGCAACGGGGGGGTTGGTGTTGGTCGGCACAGGCGACTGGCTGCTGGCCTCCGCCTTGATTGTGATCGGGCGGATCGGGGTCGCTGGGTCCAATATCTTTTACGATGCATTGCTGCCACATATTGCCAACGATGAAGATCAAGACGCGGTATCGGCGCGGGGCTATGCGATGGGCTACCTGGGCGGCGGGATACTGTTGGCGCTCAATGTGGTGATGATCGAAGTGATCCCGGATGATGTATTCGGTTTTCCGTTTGAATTTGCGGGCGTTCGGCTTTCGCTGCTGAGCGTGGCGATCTGGTGGGCGGCCTTCACGCTGCCGCTGCTGCTGCGCATCCCAGAACCCCCTGGTATAACCGACGCACTACAGGCCGGGCAGAACGTTATCCAAGCAAGTTTTGCGCAGCTTGCGGAGACCCTCCAAGACCTACGCCGCTACAGCGAGCTTTTCAAATTTCTGGTCGCGTTCTTGATCTACAATGACGGCATCGGGACGATCATTGGGGTAGCGGTTATCTACGGGGCCGAACTCGGCTTCGATACCACCCAGTTGATCCTGGCGCTGTTGTTGGTCCAGTTTGTCGGGATTCCGTTTAGCTTCATCTTCGGCAACCTGCCCAACCCGGCTGAAAACCGCCGCCGTTACTACCTGGGCTTTGTGATCGCCAACGCGATTCTGCTGCCGTTGGTTGGCGTGAGTGCGTTACGGTTACTTCCGGCAGAGATCACCGGGGCACCCCCGGCCCCTTATACGGCCCAGGGTGAATTTTTAGGCGAGGGCGTGTATACGATAGACGACATCCGCCTGGACGGTAGCTGGGCAACTGAGGCAATTGAGCCGGAGCTACTCGGCACAGATCAGAGCGTCTCCTATGCGCTTAGCGTCGATGATGACGCCACCTACAGCCTGCCGTTTAACGGACGGCGTGTGCAACTGACATACGCCACCGGCCCCGATTTCGCATCGTTTGCGGTCGCGTTAGATGGTGCGCCGCTGCTAGACGATGGCGAGCCAGTCGTGATCGATGCCAGCGGCCCGGCCATCCGCTACGGTGTAACGACGATCATCACCGCACCCACCGCCGGTCAGCACACCCTACAGATTAGCGGCGACAGTCCGATCTCGGTAGCACAAGTCGAAGTGCTACCACCGGAGCGCGGCGGCGATCTGCTGGTGATTATCGGGGCTTTGCTGGCAACGCAGGCAGTCGCCATCGGGATCGCCTGGGCATTGGGCGGCGTAATGCGCCCATTAGCCGACCAACTCAATACCAAACGAACCGTCCTGCTGGCGCTGGTGATCTACGGTATGATCGCCATCTGGGGATATTTCGTCAACTCAACGGTCGAGTTCTGGTTTTTGGCGTGGATGGTGGCCGTTGTGCAAGGCGGGTCGCAGGCGCTTTCTCGCAGCCTATACGCCAGCATGTCCCCCAAAGAGAAAAGCGGCGAGTTTTTCGGGCTTTTTAGTGTCATGTCGAAGTTCAGTGCGATCTTTGGGCCGTTGCTGTTCGCCGGGGCGGTGACGCTGTTCGGCAACAGCCGGCCTGCTATCCTGAGTTTGATCGCGCTGTTCATCATCGGCGGCTACCTGCTCACCCGCGTCGATGTCAGCGAGGGGCGGCGGGTCGCACAGGCGGAAAGCGGCACGGCGTAACGGATCGGGGGTGAACATCTTCTAGAACTCACGGGGGGGTGGACGGCGTAAGTTTGGGATATGGCGAAAGGCCGGGGCATCGCCGCCCCAGGCATCATCCACCAACCCCCGAAACCGACCCGTCGCCAGGTATAACAACAGCAGCAACAATAGGCCGAATATCCCCCCACCCAGCACCCACAGCCGCCCCGTATCCGGGTTGCACGGCAACCACACGAACATGATAAACGCCAGCCGTTCCAGCGCGGCGAAAGTCGGCTTATCCCACCGGGCGCGGCTCAAAAAACCCCGGTAAAAGCCGTCTAGTAGCGCATCGTGGCGGCCCATTTCGTAGTATACGCGAGCGTGACAGTACCGCCGGCGGGCATCCCACAGCGCAAACGGCAATCGAAATAACGTCCGCATCAGGTATAAGTAGCCGACCCATAACGCCACGCTGATTGCTCCGCTGGTCAGGCTATCGCTATTGATCGGAATCGGGAAACCGTACAGCGCAGCGGCAAGCGCCATCACCCCTCCGGCGACGAGTCCCTGGCGTAACATTTAATACTTTTTCTGGCGCGGCTTGGCCGGTGGCTCGATGTATGTCTCAATAAATTCCAGGGTTGTTTGCCACGCCTGGCTCACCTGTTTCTTTTCGACTTCAGTAGCGCGGTCTACGATAAAGTCGTGTTTGGCCCCGTCGATAGTAACCACACGATGATCAGCTTTGAGTGGCGTCTGGGCCAACTCTTGGCGCAGCTTGTTGACGACAACCGGCTTGATAATGGTATCTTGCTTACCGTAGATAGCCAGCACCGGCGTATTGGCTTGCTCAAAGCGTCCCAGAAACTTCTGTGGGAAGCCATAAAAAGCAACGGCTACTTCCAGATCATCACGTTCGATAGCGGCCTGATACGCGAGCGTGCCACCCATACCGATGCCGACGGCAGCAACCTTCCGGTTAGACATATGATGCCCCTCTAGCACGCTCAGCGCGGCGTCAATTTTCGAGAAGGCCGTATCCCCCAAGTTCGCGACCGCTTGCGCGGCTTGTTGGTGGGTGGTGGGCTGCTGGCCGTCGAATAAATCTGGGATGATGGCATAGTAACCGGTCTGTGCGAACTGGTGGGCCATGCGCCGCAGGATAGCGGTAATCCCCCACCAGTTATGAATGATAGCCACCGCCGGGAATTTCGTGCCTCTGGCCGGGTGCGCCCAGTACGCCGGGACGGACTGCCCATTTTCCATATTGATTGAGATATGACCGCTTTCGATGTTGTATTCTACGCGGTCGGTTTTATAGAGTGGCATAAGGGACCCTTTCTAAATAGCGTGCTGTTTACGGGATGTCTTTCGCGTAGATGACTTCATTGTAGCCGTCTGCTTCGGCATTTAGCCCAAGCACAGGCACGCGGCTAGCAATCGTCGGTAAGACCAACTTACGATACCCTTCACGGTGTGCCCAATCGCAGATCGCAGTAATCAACTGCCGCGTCGGGGGCTTCGGTGTCCAACAGAATACATCGGCATAGCGGGGTAGGTAAAGCTGCTGGCGGAACAACACAAAGGCGTCGTTACCGGCGGCTTGGAAGTTCAAGCGGTGGGTTTTGCGGTGGCGTATCTGCTGGATGGCGTTCCAGGTGTTGGGCCATAAAGTTTCCCACTGGTAACGGGCACTGCCCAAGCGCCCGATGTCGAAGTGCCAGCCGTCGACCTGGTTGGTTGCCGCGTGATGATGCGCGTTCGCCTTGTAGAATACCTGCCCTTGCTGGGTCGCTAACGTCATGCGGCGCACCGTATCTAGTTGGTCGAACCCTTGTGATTGATAGTAACTAATATTCGGGCTATCACTAGCGGCCAGGTTGACCGTCACACGCTGGCAGGTACGTTGTTTGGCGGCGGCGGTGGCGCTGGCCACCAGCGCATTACGGGCGGTCGGGTGATCGGCATGTGTGAGCAGCGGCCCGATGTGAATATGGGCATGATACGGGGCGGGTTCTTTACCGTAGTAGAGTTCGGCATACCCGACGACGGTTTCACCTACGATAGCAACCAGCGGCAGCCCGGCCCCGCGTAGCAGGTGGCTAAGCTGCAAGGCCCCGGTTTCGACACTCATCCAGGGACCGCCATGTAACCATCGCTCATAAACGGTCAGGTCGGCATAAGCTACGTCTTGTACGTGCCCGGCGGCGTCCATGCGCTGCCATGCCGTGATCCTCGACCGTGCAAACGCACTAATTGCCTGCACATCGTCTAGCTGGGCCTCCCGCACCTGGTAATCTGCCATACCACTTCCTTTATTTCGTCGTCGTTCTGACCACAGTTTAACATTTTGTGCGGCAGATGTGTGTATAATGACGCTAGAAAAACCGGATCGCGTTTAAGATAATATACGTCTGATGTGAAATAGTAGATTTTTGCTTATCTTTATGCTTTTCTCTTCTTTCTTTCCAGAAAGAAAGAAGCAAAGAAAGCGATGAGGAGGTATTTTCAATGAAAATGGACGCTTTTTGTCCACT
>DAOTUA010000034.1:0-6157 GCA_034437355.1 Anaerolineae bacterium
TAACCTCGTCGCTTTACCTTCTTGCTTCTATCTTAACAAATTCTTGTCGATATATTTCTTGAATGACCAAAAGCGGCGATAGTGGGGGAGGGGTGGCGCTTTAGCGCCGGGGTGGGGGGCAGGATGAGCAGTTACGCTTTTTGTCCACTTTTTCTGGAAAAGTGTTGGGGTGTGGGGTGAAACTCCACGATATCCTAATCTCTACCTGAGTCGTTACCCATAGGGTATAATAAAGCGTAAGAAAGCATTGTAAAGAAAGAGATTACAAGATAAAATAAAAATATGATGGAGAGAAAAGCATACCCAACAGATCTGAAAGATGAGGAGTGGGAACAGCTATTACCGCTGAAGCGCACGAAGCCAGAACTGAATTTACATTGAGATGTCTCATTTGATGCTCAAGCGACTTTTTCGTAATTAAAACTTTAACGAACACTTTCTTACGATTAATGGTGATAATTTAGACGGTAGCAACCCCTATGCGGTTTTTAATCAACAGTCTGATCTGGTTTTTGAAGTTAGTACGCCCGCAATTAGACGCCTCGCCGGGCCGTGTGTATGTGGGGGCGCAGCGTGATTTCCCCCTCAATACGCCACGCCCGGTCGATGTGAACGACGAGTCCGTGTTGGTGGTGCGCACGGGTGAAGGCCAGTTCTGCGCGGTGACCAACCGCTGCGCTCATCTGCCGGTGCCGCTAGAGGGCGGGCGCGTAGAAGATGGCACCATCGTTTGCCCGTTCCACAACTCACGCTTCGACCTGTGTACCGGGGATAACCTGGACTGGACACCGGGTGTCGGGGGGGTGCGCGTCCCCAACTGGACCCGCGAGCTAATCGCGATGGGCCAGCCGCCGAGGGGGGTTCAGGCTTACCCCGTCACGGTTGAGGGCGATAGCGTTTACGTCGATGTTTACGTCCGTGAGGGGTAATGTGCCTGAGCCGTTAACCCGCGCTTTTTGCGGGGTTGTCAATATCAGGGGGCTTGCGGGGTATTGTCGGTTGCGATCTCGACATCCCCAGACGGAAAGAGAATAGGTTCTGGCAGGGCGCGTAAATGGTCCCCGGTTAGCTCCACATCACCAATCACAATGGACTGTATGCCATTTATGAGCGTCGTGCGGAGTTGCTCGGATTCTACTTCGGGCACGTTGATATTGATCACAATAACGTCATCAATCGCTTCGACGTAAACGGCGATCACCAGGATATAGTGATTTTTGGTATTCGCCAGCGTATAGAAGGCCGCGTACTGATCGCCCCACATGAAGCCATGAGGCGCTATGAGGTGGGCGTTACCAACATAAACCGGGCGATCCACGATATAGCGTAAGAGGTCAAGCGCGGGGTTGTCTGTTTGTGCCAGCCCTTGGTAGTCCTCAACATGGGGTTGGAAAATGTTGATCAGCACGCCATCAACATTTTGTGCGTTTTCGATAGATTGTTCGTTCTCGGCTAACAGAATGTGATCATCGTCAATAAGTGTATGCCAATCGGACTTCACAGTAATTATCACGTTCTCGCCCGCTAAGCGGGAGGTCAACGTTTGCACTGTTTCGGTTGCCTCCCCAACGTCTGCTTGTTCGGTTCCCTGCGGTTGCGGGGATGGGAAAAGCGGTTGAGGTTGACAAGATACACTGACAACGACAAGACACAGTAACAGTGAAAGTCGATACATGTGTTCGTTTACCAGTAAAGGTTAATTTGCTTGTTTACAGTATAACATCCTATTGCAGAAATGTGCAGCGATTTAACCCCGCTTTTATCAAAACGCGCCCAATATCCGCCACAGCTTAGAGGTCGTCAGACGGGAAGCAGGCCATAACCCGGATTCCCGCCGCCTTTAGGCGCGTGGGGAATATGTCAACTTGTTAGCCGACGTTGCAGCATCCCCGCCAACCAGCGTAACTCACGGATACGCAGCACATACGCCATACCGATAAACACAACCAGGCAAACCCCGCCACTGATACCAACCAGGAAAACTTCGCCCAGGAACCCGTAAGGCTGCATATAGGGGGAAACTACCGGCAATAACAACCAACCGCCGCCGCCCATCACCAGGGCGGCAACTCCTGCGCGGAAAGTCGTCTGAACCAGACCTTGATCGCCCAGGCCACCTAACCGGCGCACAAGCAGATAACCAGCCACACACGCATGGATCAGATGCTTGACGCTATCAGCGATCATCAAGCTGAATAGGCCCTGGGTGGGCATCAGGCTGAGCGCGATCATCAGATAAACAACCAGGCTCAACACGCCGATTAAGGCCGGCGTCAAGGTATCTTGTTGGGCGTAGAAGGCGTAGATCAGCAGCAGATCGAGCGCGGCAAAGGGTAGCCCCAGCAGGTAGAGGCGCAAGGCCAGCACCGTGATTTCGGTGTCGGCGGCGTTGAATGCGCCATGCTGGAACAGCAGATCAACAATTGGCGTCCCCAACACAAATAACCCAACGGTTGCCGGCAGGATTAGCACGATGGCGAGCCGCAAACCCAGCCCAAGCGTATCGCGGAAGGCGTTTTCGGCATCTGGTACGCCACGCACTACGGCGGCAGCCTGCCGCGAAAGGGTCGGCAGGATAGCGATACTAATCGCGGTGGCAACCAACCCATGCGGGAACTGCATCAGGGTGGTAGCCCAGTTCATATAACTGATACTGCCCTCGCCAACGGAGTTTGCCAACCGATAGCTAATCAAACGGATCACAAGCGTATCAACAACAAGCGACACCATCACCGGGGCATATAACAGCGCGATCTGCCGTAGCCCTGGGTGCGACCAATCGAGCGTAAAGCGCAGCCGTGCCCCCTGTAAGCCCGGCAGTTGCAGCGCGAACTGAGCCAACGCGCCCACCAACCATCCCAACGCCGCCGCTTGAATCCCGATGATGGGGGCGGCGGCAACCGTCACAACGACGATGGCGGCGTTGAAGGTCGCCCCGGCAAACGCCGGCCACGTAAACGAGCGCAGCGCGTACAAGGTGCCACTCAATACGGCAAACAGACTCAAGAAAAATAGCGCAAGTGAGGTCAGGCGCAACAGGTCGGTTGCGATCATCAACGTCTCGGCGGAGCTATCCCCGGCAACCAAGGTGACCATCTGCGGCGCGAACGCCCACAGCAGCAGCACCAACCCGCTTACCACCACACCGACAAAACTAGACAAGACCGACACAAGCTGCCAGAAGTCGGTTTTATGCGGGTCGGTATCGCTGGAGGCCGCATCACTCAATACGGGGACCAACGCGCTGTTCACATGACCGCCGATCAACAGATCGTAGAATGCTTTGGGGACGATCACCGCGATATTGAAAGCGTCCACCTGCACCGACGCGCCAAACAAGTTCGTCAGCGCGATCTCGCGGGCTAGCCCTAAAACGCGGCTGGTGATATTCCCCGCCGCAACGACGCCGGTTGCCCTGGCAACCCCGGCGTTGGTTTCGTGCTGTCTACGGCTGGCGGCTTCGGCATCGGCGGCCCGCCTGTTCGGGGGCATCGGCGGGAAGCGGTCGTTTACTTCGTCACCGGGTTTGAGATCGGTTGGTTGGGTCACGGTCGGGCCTCACCGGGGAGCGCCCGCACTTTGGCTATCAGGCGGGTGGTGCTGTGGCCCGCTAGATAGTCGATCAGCACGACGCGCCCCCCGTAAGCGGCAACGGTCGGGCGCTCCGGTAGCGGTTTATTAGCGTAATCGCCCCCTTTGACGTAAATATCCGGCTGGAGTTGGCGCAGGATGTCGTCGGCGGTATCGCTGGTAAAGATCAAGGCGGCGGTCACTGGGGCGAGGGCACTTAACAGGCGGGCACGCTCCACCGCCGGGACAAGCGGACGCCCCGGCCCCTTTAAGCGGGTGGTGCTAGCGTCATCATTCACTGCCACAAACAGCGCATCCCCCAGGGCGCGGGCTTTTTCAAGGTAATCTAAATGCCCGACGTGCAACAGGTCGAAGTGTCCGTTTGTTAGCACCAACGTCTGCCCGTTAGCCCGCAATTGTTGGCGTTGTTGGATGGCGTGCTTGATGGTGGTTGCTCCACTCAAGTTGATGCGATGCCCCTATAGTTATGTTGTGATATTGGGATGTAGCCGCGTTATGGTAGCAGCATGAGGTGCAAAGTGCAAAGGGCTTGTTGCCACTTGCACAGCGCCCCCCACCGGATTAGACTTACCCCCATTCTATTTTCAGAAATTCAAAAGTTGGACCTATGCCGATTACGACCGTTGTCCTCCCGACGTACAACGAAATCGAAAATTTAGCCTTAATGGTCGAGAGCCTGTTTGCACTTGGTATTGATGGGCTACGTATTCTAATTGTTGATGACAACTCACCAGACGGAACCGGCCAACTGGCCGATGAGCTTGCCGAACAACACCCCGACCGGGTGGCGGTGCTGCACCGCGAAGGCAAGCAGGGGCTAGGTAAGGCTTACCGCGCCGCGTTCCGGCATGTGATAGCCAACTACCAGACGGATTACCTGATCCAGATGGACTGCGACTTCTCGCATCAGCCCAAATACGTCCCCCAATTAATCGCAGAGATCGAAAAGGGCTACGATTTTGTGCTAGGCTCACGCTATGTGACTGGGGGCGGCGTTGAGGAAAAGTGGAGCCCGTATCGCAAGTTATTGAGTTGGTTTGCCAACCGTGTTTATGTCAGCCTGTTTCTGGACATCCCGGTGCGCGATGCCACCGGCGGCTTCCGCATCTGGCGCAAAGAGACGCTGATCGGCCTGGACCTGGACCGGATTCAATCTAACGGCTACGTGTTCCAGGTCGAGATGGCGTATATCGCCGGCAAATTGGGCTACAACGGCAGCGAAATTCCGATTCACTTTCCGGATCGCGAACTCGGCAATTCTAAGATGAGTTTTGCCATTCAGATCGAAGCGTCTCTGGGCATTTTCCGGCTGATGCAGGATTACCGCGATCTACAGCCGAACATGCGCCGCACCAAACCGTACACGGCCTCGCGCTAGGGTGCGGCCTGTGGGCCTTATTCGTACACGGTAAACGTGCAACTCCCCTCCTCTACCGGGTAAGTAGACCCCGGCCCATAGTAGTTATATCCATCAAAAATCCCCTGGGACCAACTCACGCGATACGTGATTTCGTGTTCGCCGGCAGCCAGTGGCCCGGCGGGGGCGTACCAGTACACCACATAATCGGACGCCGTGCTTTGTACGGGGAGGCGGTAGCGGTCTATGTTGCGCAGCGGCACGCCGTCGATCGCGATCTCGTACTGAGCCGCGTTCAGATGGTCCTGGATATAGGCTTCGGTCGAAGCGTACCAGACCCAGTAAATGTCGATGGTTGAGCCAGCCGCCAGATTAACTGGGGCGGGGGCATTAAACGATGTCGCGTCACAATAAGCTAGCACATCGACACCTTGCTGGACGGTAGCGGCCTGGTTGGTGGGGGCTGGGCCGGTGTCGGTGGGATCATCGGCGCGGGCGGGTGAGCTGGTGGTGGGTGTCGTGCGCCCGCCGAAGATGCTTTCTTCTGCCGGGTTGGGGGTGATGATCAGGTTTGTTTCGCGGTCCGGGGACGGGGTGAGCGTCGGTAGACGCGATGATAACGAAAGCGCGGTCGCCGTGGCGTTGAGTGCGTCAATATCGATCACGGGGATCACGCTCTCATCTGCCACAAGTGCGCTAGTCGATGTGGGTGATGGGGTGGGGGTAAAGGTGCGTAGCTCCGGGGTGGCGTTAAGGTCGCCCTGGCGTTGGGTGGCCCTGGGGGTTGGTGTGGCGGCGTCGGGGGCGCGGGTGCTGACGGCGACGGGGGTCGGGGAACTGCCAAACATGATCGGGGTCGGGGTGATGGTGCCGCCGCCAATCACGGCGGTTGGGAAAACCGTCCCCAGCGCGATCGCCGTTTCGTCAATGGTGGGGGTGATGGTCGGCAACGGGGTAGCCGTCGGCTGGATGCGTAGCAAACGGGCCGCCATCCAGCCTTCTTCGCCGCTTGCCAACTGCACATTGAGCCAGTCGCCATCGCTGCTTTGGCCGATAATTTCGACGCCAGTACCGGGTGCTAGCGCCTCGAACTCGCTGTAGGTCACGCCGGGGCCGCTGCGGACGTTAACGCTCTGCAACGAGTTAACTACACCGATGATCGGTGGCGGTTCGGTGGGGGTGGGGGTGTTGGATGGTGTCAGTGTGGTG
>DAOTUA010000035.1:0-25696 GCA_034437355.1 Anaerolineae bacterium
GTTCAAGCAAATGACCTGAGTTGTAACAACTATTTTTGTGAAAATCTTGGATTTTCACAGCTAAAGTTTTGGTCAAGCTTTTACAAAAGCCTGTGGGGGTTCGGGGGTAAAAAGCCCCTGGGCAGTTACAATTAGGTTCTGTTAACGTCGATCCCCCAAAAATGGTGATGATAAGGGGTTAGCGTGCTGAACCCAGGGCATAGCTAATCGCGTTTAACCAAGATCGGCCCCAACGGATGCCCACCGAGTAAGTGCATATGCAGGTGAAACACCTCTTGGTGAGCATTCTCGCCGTTGTTGATCAATAACCGATAGCCACTCTCCGCAATACCTTCTTGCTCCGCAACGACCCGCGCCACATACATCATATGGCCCATCAGCCCCTCATCGGCTGGCGTCATATCACGGATAGACGGAATCTCTTTCACCGGCACAATGAGGATATGAACCGGCGCTTGCGGGTTGATGTCTCGGAAGGCGACGACCTGTTCATCTCGGTAAACAATGTCGCCGTCGATCTCGCCGTTGATAATCTTGGTGAAAATGGTACTCATGGGGTTATACCTCCCTCAAGTGACTGGTTAACAGAAAAATTGAAAGA
The DNA here is from genome assembly GCA_034437355.1 of Anaerolineae bacterium. Taxonomy (GTDB): domain Bacteria; phylum Chloroflexota; class Anaerolineae; order Aggregatilineales; family Phototrophicaceae; genus DAOTTY01. The sequence goes on from DAOTUA010000035.1 coordinate 602, forward strand.
TTCTACTCAGCAGAATCGCGGCGTTGGACCCAGCGCAGGATCAAGGCCAACAAGCGGTTTAACACCAACGCAACCGCCCCCATCGCGATCACAAGCACCACCAACGACTGCCCATTTTCCAACATAGCATACCCCAACAACAGGATCAGCCCAATCATCAGAGCTTGCCCGATGGTCAGGCGCGGGGGATCGTCGTTTGAGGGCTTCGGTGCTGACATTTTAACCCATCACCAAACCGCCATCGACCGACAGCACCGCCCCGGTGATGTACCCGGCATCCGGCGAAGCCAGGAACGCGACCGCCTTCGCGACATCCTCCGGCTGGCCCCAACGCCCCAGCGGGATCGCCTCGGTAAGCTGCGCGGTCATCTCTGGCGGTAGGTCGCGGGTCATGTCGGTTTCGATGAACCCCGGCGCGACCGCATTGACGGTGATCCCACGCGGCGCGACCTCCCGCGCTAGCGACCGTGTGAGGCCGATTATCCCGGCTTTACTGGCGGAGTAGTTGGTTTGCCCGGCTTGCCCCGCGATCCCGCTGACGCTGGTGATATTGATAATGCGCCCATAGCGTGCCCGCATCATCAACCGCGAGGCGGCCTTACTGGTGATCCATGCGCTGCGTAGGTTGGTCGTGATCACCGTATCGAAGTCGTCTACCTTCATTCGGGCGATCAGGTTATCGCGGGTGACCCCGGCATTGTTGACCAGCACATCCAACTTGCCGTAGGTATCCTTCGCGTATTTGACCAGCGCGGTTGCCTGTTCTTCATTCGCAACGTTCGCCTGGAAAACCGACCCATCGCCCCCACCTGCTTGAATCTCCGCGACAACCGCTTCTGCCGCACTCACAGAGCTATTGTAGTTCACAACCACAGTTGCCCCCGCTGCCCCCAGTGTTAACGCTATCGCCCGCCCAATGCCCCGGCTCCCGCCAGTGACAATGGCGATGTGACCGTTAAGTATTGTCATAGGTGATGTTTCCTTCCGTGTGTGTATACTTCAAGACCGCCTTAGCTTAACCGAATCCGGCGGATGCACCAAACCGTGTCTGCGACCGTTTGTTAACCCTCACCTTCCGGTGTTGCGACGGCAAGCGATTGGACCGAAGCCGCCGTGAGCGTTATATCTGCCGGGATAAGCGTTGGCAGGGGCGGCGTTGCTGCCAGTAGCGTGGCGTGAATAAACCCTAGCGTGCCATCAATATTGACCTGATACCACTGGTTAGACCCTCGGAATGTATCTCCGGTGGTGGTTGCTACAACCGTCACGGCGACGTTCTCCGCTAATTCTGGTACCACGTCCTGGCACGCCTCAGAGATATACTGACAGGCCCGCACGCGCACCCCGCCATCCTGTGTGAAGAAGATGCTTTCGGCTTCTAGTGGCTCGATGGGCGGTTCGGTTGGGGTGCTAGTTGGCAGCAGCCCCGCCGCATCCAGCGCGGCAATCGCGATGGCGTTTTCCGCGTCGATGGTGGCCAGGTAATTCTGTGTGGCAAAGTAAACAGTGGCCTCGGTATCTTCCGTGGCGGTCGGGGTGGCGGTCGGGCTAGCGGTTGGGGTGGCGGTGGCGGTGTTGGTCGGCATAGAAGTTGCCGTGGGCGTGTCGGTTAGCACAGGGGTATCAGTCGCGGTCGGTGGAGGCGTTTCTGTCGGGAGTTCGGCCAGGGTTGGGATCGCGGCGATGTCCGTTTCGTTGGCCCCGCCTCCACAGGCGGCTAAAACCCAGATTATGCTGATAGCGGCTATCCAGGTGATTTTCGTGGGCATGATATTCCTTTCTTAGTGATTGACTCGGCGCTTTGCTTTTAACTATATCCCGAAAGTCGGCATGATGCGTCATCCACCAAAAGCCACCACCCCGACATACAAGACAATTGTCACAAAGTTGAGCGTGCTATGGGCCAGGTACGCCCCCAACACCGACCCCGTTCGTTCATAGATGTAGGCTAGCGCAAACGCAATCAGAACGCTGGAGAAAAAATCGACGAGAAAGAGATTGAATACCCCATTGATCAAACCGTTAACCAACATCGCCCCCCATGGCCCCCGGAATTGCCGCAGCCAGCTATAGACCACGCCCCGGAAGAACATTTCCTGCAAGAACGGCAGCACGATCACCCACAGCATCAGGCCGACAAACGTGATCAGCGTCGGCGTGCTATCAAGCAGGCCGATCACCGTCTGCCGGAAGCCGCCCAACTCGCCGGATAACCCCATCGCTAGCAGCGTGCCGCCACGAATCCCCAGGCCGCCCGCCGTGCCCATCGTCAGCGCATAGATCACGGCGGCGGGGTCCAACTGACGCACCCCCAGCTTGGACCAGTCGCCCCGCAGCCGCAGCCCGATATACCCTATGCCAAGCATCAGCCCGATAGCAAAGTTAATGGCGGTAAAGCTGTACAGCGTGATCAACTGGGTTTCGTAGACGTTGAGAATCGCATCGACGTTGAGTTGCAGCGCGTCGGGGTTCGTTGCGAAATCCTCTGGTGGGGGCGGTGTAAAAGCCAACGCACTAAAAAACAGCATCGAACAGAAGCCAATCAGTAATGTGATCCCCGCGACCAGCACATCCACCCCCCGCATAGCGTTCTCGGTGGCGGTCGGTGATAGGCGATCTGGGGCTGGTGGCGTGAGGGTGGGAATCGTGCTTATATTCTGCGGTGGCGGTGGTTCCGGTGGCGGGGCTTGGTAGATGGGGGTATCCGAACTGGAGTATTCGTAAATGAGGCCCATAAGATAACCGTGATCATTCCGATTTTTCGATCAAAAGTAACGTTCAGTGTACAATCGGAAGCATAAAATCAAAAGACTATCCCAGCCGCGCAAATAGAACAATCGCAAAGTCGAGTTTTTACATCACGGGGACGCCGCACCCGCCCCCCTGCAAAGGCCCGGCCTCGGAACAAAGCAACCCAACATAGCCTACGCCAAACTGTAGCATCTACCCATCATCACCGTTTAGGCCGCCCACCCAACCGAGTAACGTCATGGTGCCGCGTAGGTCGCCGGTCAGGTTGACTGTGCCGAAACCGTTCGGGTTTGCCACGTAAATATCGGACCGCCCGTCGAAATCGTTCAGGCTAACCCCGGTGAACACGATATACACGCCATCCGGTGAGTACGACGGGGCGCACATGCTCGGCGGCGGCGCACCCCGTGCGATAAACCGTTCTGCGGCTGGCTCATACACCGTAGACCCAAACGGACACTGCCCGTTTAACCCGCCAATCGCCACCCGCGACCCATCCGGCGACCAACCCGCCTGCACCCCAAAACGTGGGAATGTCAGGCCGTTGATGTTGCTGATCACGCTTCCATCCCGGCGGATCAGCGATAAGTCGGCATCCGACCCGGCACTTTGATAGATCACCTGCGACCCATCCGGCGACCACGCCTCGGCTAACATAATCGGGGCCGCCGTATTATCCGGTCGAACCTCGCGGGCCTGCCCGGTCCTGACATCTGCCGTCCATAACACGCGCTCGCTATCCCCAAACAACGGATTTCCCTCCGCATAGCCAATCACCGTATCCGTAATCCACACCGGCGGTTCAGTCAACCACGTTTCGGATAGTTGTTGTACGGTCGTCGTTTCCAGGTCCAGTACATACAAATGCCCGCCGTCCGGGGGTGGGGTGCCGGTGTTATCACAGGTATTCGGCGCTTCGGGTACCCACGTCGGGCAGACGGCGCGGTCGGAGACGAACGCCAGATAACGCCCAGACGGGCTAAAGGCCGGGAACAGGTCATACGCGCCGCTATTGGTGGCATTAACGGGCGTGCTACCATCACGCGGCACGAGATATATATCGGTAGCGTACTCGGTCGCCAGCATGATCGCCAATTGGTTACCATCCGGCGACCAAACCGGCCTGCTCACCATCCCACGTTGCACCAACTCGGTGATCGGTAAAACTCTTGCGCTCACCCCGGTTGCCACATCCAGAATATACAACCCCGGCGAGCGCCCCGCCCCGCCTTCGATAAAGTATGCTACCCCGTTCCCGGCGGCAGACGGGTAAACGCGATTCCCGGTGGTCTCTGGTAGGGTTAATAGCGGGATGCGCCCGGCGCGGTTCTGCGATGGCGAGAAGTACAGGGTCTGTATACCTGTTCCCGGTTGCGGTGTTAGCGCCTGCGCCCCGCTTTGCTCCCGTTCGTTCAATGCCAGGAACGCCACGAACGGCACATTCACCCCGCCCTGTAGGGTGGCGGGAATGTCCACCAGTTGCCAGTTATCTAGCGTGAAGTTTACCACCGGGCCAGGGGTACTGGTTGGCGGTGGCGTGTTGGATGGCGTAGGGGTTATGGTCGGGGTATCGGTGCTGGTGGGTGGGGCGGTCGGTGTGGGGGTGTTGGATGGCGTCACGGTGATCGTCGCGGTGGGGGTTGGTGTCGGGCTTTGCGTGGCGGTGGCGGTGGCAGTCGGCGTGGGGGCCGGGTTGATGCCCGCACAGGCCGATAGCATCAATATGATCCCCAACCAGGCGAAATATGTATAACGTGGCATATGACGTGTCTTTCTGACCAGCGAGCAACGCAATATTGAGCTTACCACGACGAATAGATACTACCTATCTTAGCTTGGAGGCATCGCTAGCAGTACGCGGCGTTTTGATAGTTTCTATATTTAACACATAGTAAGACCCGCGTTTTTGCCCGCGTTTGACAAAAATACCTTTTTCTACCAGGTCTGCCAGGTCGCGCCGTAGCGTCTCTGCGTGGACATCCGGGCATAGCCGTTGCAAGTCGCTATTGGTGATGCGGTTATTGTTGGCCGCTTGTAAGTACCGGATAGCTGTTTCTTGACGGGGATTCAAAGGCTGCTTGATGTCATTAAGCAGGCTATTGGCGCGTTGCATCCGCCGTTCATACTCGATCTCTGCCGGGTCTATCGCACGGAACAGCCGCACCCGGAACCCGCCCTCCGTTTCCAGAAAATCCGGTTGGCGCAGGTTTTCGCGCTCCATCAGGTCCAGCACACGGTCCACGCCATACCCCAGGCGTTCGATAAAGCCCATATCTGCCAAAATTTGCACAATGACCGGGTTCCGAGAGAAACGCTCATCCTTGATATTTTCAATGGTGATGTGCCCCGCCAACCCACCAGGGCTGCTCACGTCCATATGATCGCGGAAGATGAACAAACGCACCCCATCCCCGGTGATGCTGTAATCGCGGTGGGCCACCGCATTTACCACCAACTCACGGGCCGCTTCCATCGGGTATTCGAGTTGTTCGCGGCGTTCCATCTCGCTGCCAAGCGTGACGCCTTTGCGCAGGTGATCTTTGAGGAATGTCTCCGCCCGCCGGATTTGATCCGGCAGCGTGCCGGTGATGTCCTCCCGGTTAAACGTATCGCCCATTTTATTGCCAGCAAAGCGGGCGGCGGTAATCTCCGAGCCGCGTATAAACCGCTGTGGGTCTTTGCCGAATAGTAAAATCCCGGCGTGGGTTGGGCACAGGTTCCCATTGAAGTACGTCAGGCATCCGCGCCGTTCCAGGATTTTTTTTACGTCTTGCTGGCTCATCCCCGTTAGGGACTGCGCATAGGCTTTGGCTTTGTCCCAATCGAGATCGTCTAACGTGGTTGACGGTGCGATCTCCGATTCAAAACTGGTCACCCCCCGTTCGATCATCAGGCGGCGCAACCGCGCCGGGGCCAGCCCCACGTTTTTACTACCGTCTCGGTAGAGAAAATGCCCATCTTGCCCGTAGACGTTCGGCATCCCCGGCGGTATCACAATCTGGACGATCACCTTATCAGCTAGGGTGACTTTGCGGGGTAGCGGGATGATCAGCGACGGTTGCAGCGAGAGGGCCGCTTCTAAGATCGTGTCGATGGTGCCGGATACATCGCGCACTCCGTCGATCTCGCCCATCGGCCCGACACCGATATAAACGCTCCCGCCCAGGCTGTTCGCCATCGCCGCAAGCGTGGTTGCGATCTTGTCTGGGCGGGTGTCGTCCTTAAACCAATCGGTCGCGGCGGTTTTCCCGGCTTGAATGCGTCTTTGAAGCTCTGTTGTGCTGTCCTTGTTCGTCATTTAGTCATCTTCCCCGTTATCGTCGCTTTCGTAATCTTCGTCAGGTCGGTTTTGGTCGCGCTGGCGTATGGTTGGCGGGGCAAGTAATACCTGGTCGATAATCTCTTGCATATCGCGCACCGGGATCACCGTCAAGCCACGCAGGGCCTTGCGTGGCACGTCTACCAGGTCGCGTTGGTTCTGTTCGGGTAATATAATCGTCGCAATCCGAGCGCGGCGGGCCGCCATTACTTTCTCTCGGATGCCGCCCACCGAGATCACCTGCCCGCGTAACGTCACCTCACCCGTCAGCGCCACATCGCTACGAACCTCACGCTCGGTAAACACGGAGATAATCGCAATGGCGAGCGTCACCCCCGCCGACGGCCCATCTTTGGGGATGGCCCCTTCCGGCAGGTGGATGTGTAAATCGTAATTGTCGAAGTCGTCCTCGTCCACCTCAAGCTGATCGGCAATCCGCCGCGTGTAGCTCAGCGCGATCTGGGCGCTCTCCTGCATCACCTCGCCAAGCTGCCCAGTCAGTAGCAAGTTCCCCTTACCCGGTAATAACGAGACTTCAATCGTCATCACATCGCCGCCGTTGCTGGTCCAGGCAAGCCCGGTCACCACACCGATCTGATCTTCATCGTTGGCGTGAAGCGGGGTATAGTCGGGCGGACCGAGTAGTTTTGTAAGCTGAGCCGCGCTAATGCGCCGGGGCGGTTGCTTGCCCTCGGCTGTGCGCCGGGCCACCTTACGCAGCACCTCCGCGATCCGGCGGTTTAGGCTACGCACACCAGCCTCGTAAGTATACTCCTGGATGATGGTTTGCAACGCTCCGGTTTCAAACGTGACGCTGTCCGATGCTAACCCGTGCCCCTCGATCTGCCGGGGAATCAAGAAATGCCGGGCAATCGCGAGTTTTTCCTCCTCGATGTACCCGTGAAACTCGATGATCTCCAGCCGATCTTCTAAGGCCGGCGGCAGTGGGTCCAGGTCGTTGGCGGTGGTGATGAACAACACCTGCGATAGATCGTATGGTAGGTCTAAGTAGTGATCGAAAAATCCGGTGTTTTGCTCCGGGTCCAACACTTCTAACAGCGCGGCGGCAGGGTCCCCATGGAAATCAACGCCGAGCTTGTCGATCTCGTCCAGCATCAGCACCGGGTTGATCGTCCCGGCGCGGCGCATCGTCTGGATAATGCGCCCTGGCATCGCGCCAATGTACGTGCGTCGGTGCCCGCGAATCTCGGCCTCATCGCGCACACCGCCCAAACTGACCCGCACGAACTCGCGCCCCAACGCACGGGCGATGCTCTTGCCCAGCGATGTTTTGCCGGTCCCTGGTGGCCCCAAAAAACACAGGATCGGCGTTTGCATCTTGTCGGCGGCGAGTTGGCGTACCGCGATATACTCCAATACGCGGTCCTTCACGCGGGATAGCCCGTGATGATCCTCATCTAAAACGGCTTGGGCGTGTGCCAGGTCCAGGTTATCGGTGCTGGTGGTGTGCCAGGGCGTAGTGATCAGCCAGTCGATGTAATTGTGTAACAGCCCGATCTCCGGGGCCATCGGCGGCAGCAACATCAGCCGGGATATTTCCTTCAGGGCGCGGGCCTGTACGTCACTCGGTAGTGCCGCCGCAAAGATACGCTGCCGCAGGTCGTTAATTTCCTGCTCGAAGATGTCCGTCTCGCCCAGTTCATTCTGAATGACGCGCATCTGCTCACGCAGATAAATTTCGCGCTGCTCCGTCTCGATCCCCTGCTGCACCTTGAACTCAATTTCCTCCTCAAGTTCTAGCATGGTGATCTCTTTGCCCAACAAGGTGATGACCTGTTGCAGCCTCTCGGTAGCATTGGTCGTTGCCAGGATGCGCTGGCGCTCCTGCGGTGTGAGCGTGAGCGCATTGGCGATATAATCCGCCAGCGGGCCGCAGTGGTCCATCTCGCGGGCGTAGCTCAGTAGCTCGCCCGGAATATCTGCGTTAAGCGCGATCACCCGCCGGAACAGTGTTAGCGCCGCCCGCATCTGGGCCTGGGTTTGCGGGTTCGGGTCGGTGGTATCTTCGGGGATTATCCGTGCCTGGCACACATAATAGGGCGTCTCTTGCTGGATGGCGCGTAGCTCTAACCGCTGACGCCCGTGGGCTAATACGCTGGGGATGTCGTCCAGGTGCGGGATGTCGCGCAGCGATACTTCGGTGCCATAAGGGTACAATGACGCCATGCTAGGCGCGGCCGCCGGGTTCGATTGTGTGAAAATCGCCACCGTCCCCCCCTGAGCTTGGGCCGCTTCGATGGCAGCCTGGGCGGTGTGCGTGTGGATCGGAACCGGGCGCACCGTACCCGGGTAGATCACCAACCCGCTAACGGCGATCAACGGTAAGGTGATGTCGCCCTTGGTGTTAGGAATGGAATTGGGTATTTCGTAACGTTTGTTGGAATCGGTCAACAGAATAAAAGCCCTGCGCGGTGGTCATTATTGAGTGGGTCATATATTCTAAACCTAACCGGGTGGGCTTCCAATAGGCAAAGGCTTGCCCTTGGCATGGGCCTATGCTAGATTGTCCCCGCTTTGGATGGCTCTTACGGAGGCGTTTAGCCCATATGCGTACACCCTATCTCATCATAATGACGGTGGCTGTGTTGGCCGTGGTCCTGGTGGCGATTGTCGGTCGGTCGGTGATCGACCCGCAACAGCCCTTAATCATCGAGGCCGGCTTTTCGCTGGATACCATCACCCCCAATGCCGATGGGCAAGACGACATCACCGAGTATTTCTATACTCTTTCGGATAACGCCATCATCTCGCTGACACTCACGGCGCAAGATGGAACCGTGTTCGCCTTCCGCGAAGCGGAACGCCGCGCACGCGGGGCCTATAGCGGCCTGTTTAGTGGGGTGGTCGATGGCTACCTGCTCCCCACGGAAACCGTCGCCGGGGAAGTCCAGCGCCGCCTAATGCCCAATGGCATCTACACCTGGGCACTAAGCGCGACCAGCGATAATGGCGATACCGCCACCGAAAACGGCACGTTAACTATCACCGACGCCGACGTTGCCCTGCCGGAAATCCCCACGTTTACGATTTCCCCCGATGTGTTCACACCCAACCAGGACGGCATCCGCGACCGGACGCAAATTAACGTCTACCTGCAAAAAGACGCCGACCTTAAAGTCTACTTGATCGGTGAAAACGGCCTGGAGATTTTCATCCCACCACAGCTAACCGAAACACGCGACGGCCAAGCCGGGCGCTACACCTACGACTACGACGGCGGCGTGGATGGCGGCGCAGACCCGCCACCGGATGGCGTTTATACCGTCGTGGCAGAAGCCCAGGATGCCGTCGGGCAACGGGTGCGTCGTACCGCCGAGCTAACCCTGCTGGATGGCGGCAAGCCCCTCGCAGAGATAGCCACCCAACCGTCCGGGGCCGATGTCGCCTTTGTCGTGCAACCCTTCGCCCCGGCTTATGTCAGTGAGGACGGCTTCGGTACATTGATCGACGTACCCAATGACCCGCAAGCCGTTGATCGGCGCGATATTACCATGCCCGTTGGCGATCTGCTGGTGTTCCGCTTGACCGTCGAGAACTACAGCGACGTGCCGATCCGCACCCACGGCGCACCGCCGGGGGCCGTCTACCAACAGACCCAACGCGCCGCCACATTTGGCGACTATGACGAGTCCGGCGCGTGGCGTGTCGGGATCGACTGCGACACCGCCGTTAGCGATTATCCCTGGCGCTGGGCTATTGGCGATAGCAACGTTTTAGATACGGTATACGACCCGGAAACCGATAACACCTACTACTACCTCCCCGCCGGGGAACGCGCCATTGTGTGGGGCGCGATCCGTATGACGGAGGTGATCGACGCCCGCAACCCGCAGAACTGCTGGGCGGGCCTGATTCATGAGGATGTCGGGGTGAGTATCCGTAACTCGCGGGTGGGTGCGCGTAGTATCGAACTGGTGGACCCCAACGCGCCACTGTACGACGATTAGACCCGCCGCGATGTGTGGACTCCCGTTGGTGTAGGCGGGAGGGCACAGCGACCCTCCCCTACGCCGGATTTGCGATGTTGTTGTAGGGGAGTCCCTCTGTGGGCTCCCGTAGTGGTTGGCCGTCTGCGCGGCGGCGAATTCGCCACCACGATAAGTTCCGCACTATAATATGAGTGTGAAATGCTGACGGATGGATAAGGATATGCCCACAATGAGGCCATTAACTACAGCGTATTTGGGCCTGTTGCTACTGCTCACGGCTTGCGGCGAAGAAAGCATCGTGCAGATCGGCGGCCCCACCCCCACCACACCGCCACTCGCATATTATGCCCCCACACCGATGTCACCGGGGCGGGCAGAAAACCCACTTCCCATTATCTACGTCCCACCCGTGGCCGATTCCCCTCAAATGCAAGCCGCCCAATCGCTGGTCCAAGAGGTGTTATCGCTGCAATCTGGCCTGGCGCTGGAGGTTCTGACCGTTGATACCCACGCGGACGCACTCGCTATCCTGTGCGATAACCAGGACGGGATACGCTTTGCTGCCGCCTGGCTCAATGGCCCGGCAGCCGTCATCGCAGAGGCCAACGGCTGCGGTGACCGTATCCTTAAAGCTACGTTTGCAGGGCAAGACGCCATCCCCGGCGAGATCGTCGCTACCGCCCCGGCATCCATTAACAACTTAGCCGGGCGGCCCTTCTGTCGTTATCAGGCCGATCCGTTCGTCAGCTTCTACAGCTGGACGGTGCCGACACTGGCAATGCAGGCCAATAACCTGGACCCCACCCAGTTAGACGGCGTGATCGAATTCCAAACGCTAGAGTTGGCGCTATCTAGCCTGGCGGACGGGTCCTGTTATGCGCTGGGGGTTCCTGCCGGGTACCTGCCCGAACAAGCCAACACCGTGACCATTCACACCACGCCCCCCATCCCGCTAGCGTCGCTGTTTGTGCCGCCAGAGCTGCTTTTAGGGGATCGCGAGGCGCTGACGCAGGCTTATCTGAGCCTGACCAATGCCGATCCGACAACCACCGACACCGACGAAGCCGCCGCATCCCCCCCCAACCCATCAACCGATGATGTCGCCGTGATCGCGCCTATGGCTACCGACCCCGCTAACCTGAACTTGCCGAATGAACGCCGGGCGCTCGTCTGGCTGAGTGGGGCAGATAATGTAGCCCCCTCAGAAGAAACCGACCTGGATACCGTGCGCGAATTCATGACCCAGGCCGGCTTTATCCCGGAAGGGATCTCGCTGGAATGACCGATCTCGCTGTGATCATCGTCACCTGGAACGTGAAAGACCTGGCGTTACAGGCGCTACGGTCACTTTACGACGATCTGAATCAGTCTAGCCTGGACGCGCTGGTTTACGTGGTCGATAGCGCCTCTGCTGACGGTACGCCGCAAGCTATCGCAGATGCGTTCCCATCCGTGAATTTGATCACCAGCCAGGAAAATCTCGGCTTTGCACGGGGCAATAATGCCGCGTTACGGGCGCTCGGGTTTGAAGCGGATACCCCACCGGGTAATCTGCCGCGTGCCGTCTACCTGCTCAACCCGGATACCATCACCCAACCCGGCGCAACCCAGGCCCTATTCGATGCTCTCATGGCTGCCCCAAACCGGGGGATTGCCGGGGCCGCCCTTAGTTATGGCGATGGATCATTCCAACATAGCGCCTTTGGATTCCCTGGTTTGCGCCAACTCTACGCCGAGTTCTTCCCGTTGCCGGGGCGTTGGCGAGAAGGGCGCTTCAACGGGCGCTATCCGCGCCGCCTATACCACGGTGATCAGCCGTTCCCGGTCGATTTTACGCTGGGGGCAACCATGATGTTACGCCGTGAAGTGATCCAACAAACCGGTGTGTTCGATGAAGCGTTCTTCATGTACTGCGAGGAAATCGACTGGGCCTGGCGCATCAAGCGGGCCGGGTGGCAGGCGGTATGTGTGCCGGCGGCCCATGTGGTTCACCTGGGCGGGCAGAGTACCGGGCAGGCTAGCGCCCGCAGCATCATCAACCTATGGGAAAGCCGCTTGTACTTGTACGCCAAGCATTACCCCACCTGGAAATACTGGCTGGCCCGCTACCTGGCCCGGCTGGGGATGCGCCGTAAGCTCCGTCATCTGGCTAAAGCCGAACAGCCCTCCTCCGAACACCTCAACGCCTATCTTGCTGTTATCGAAAAAGCCCGCACATGACCCTCACAGCCGTGATCCTCACCTACAACGAGGCGGCGCACATTGTCGGATGTATCGAAAGTGTTCAGTTTGCGGACGAAGTGCTGGTGTTCGACTCCGGCAGCACCGACAGCACGCGCTCGCTAGCGGTAAACGCCGGGGCACAAGTGCTTGTGCATCCGTTTGAAAACTATGCCGCCCAGCGTAACGCCGCCTTAAAAGCGGTGGGGGATGGCTGGGTGTTGTTTGTTGATGCCGATGAACGGGTACCCATCGCATTAGCCCAAGAGGTGCAACAGGCGATCCGGGCCACGGATGCCGCCGGGTATCGCATCCCACGGCACAATTATATTTTTGGTAAGCTCACCATGGGGGCCGGTTGGTTCCCGGATTATCAAACCCGGTTGCTGAAGGTGCGGGCGGCTTACTACGACCCGGCCCGACGTGTGCATGAAGTAGTGATATTAGACGGTCCAGAGGGGACGCTATCCAACCCGCTGATCCACTACAACTATCGCGACCTGGCGCACTTTGCGCAAAAGCAGCGCCGTTACAGCCGCACCGATGCCGACAGCCTCTACCAACAGGGCGAACGCACCAAGCCCTGGACGTTAGCCACCATGCCGTTACGCCATTTCTGGTGGCGTTTTGTTACGCTGGCAGGGTATCGAGACGGCTGGCACGGTCTATCCCTGAGCCTGCTGATGGCGCGTTATGAATTTCGGAAATATCGGCTGTTAGGGCAGTTGTGGCAACAACATCAACCGGAAGCGACAGCCAAGCATGATTGACCTTGGCTGCCGTGCTTGCTGAGATCGGTCAATCTTTCATTGGTTCTAGCAGGCCGTAACCGCCACCCGTCCGGCGGTAAATCACATTGACCTTGCCAGTTTCGGCATTGAAGAACATGAAAAAGTTATGCCCTAGCAGTTCCATCTGCTCAATCGCTTCGATCTCATCCATGGGCACCAGGTCTACCATTTTACGCCGCAGCACCTCGTTCTCACCATCTGGGGTGGTGATGGTGGTTTCGTTGGGTGCGGGGATCGGCAGCGCCTCCGCAAGTTCGATTTCCTCAACGGTTGCCATGAACCGATTCCCGCCACGCCGTTTTTTATCCTGTCGCTTGCCTTTAAAGCGATTGATCTGACGGTACATCTTATCAACGGCAACGTCGATAGCAGCGTGAACGTCCCCGGTGGTTTTTTCTTCCGCCCGTAGGATGGCCCCACGCGAGTGTTGTACTGTGATCTGTGCAATGGACATATTTTCCCCCCGGCTATTATGTTGTTGTGCCAGGTCTACTCGAATCTCCCGGATATTGGGTAGATAGCGATCTAGCCGATCCACTTTGCGATAGGCGTAATCCTCCAACCCGTCGGTGAGCTTCATGTTCCGACCATTGATGCGGATGTCCATAATCACTTGGTCCTTTCTATGTTAAATAAGTTTTTTGGCAGCCGTGATCGTCAACCCGAAAACGGCTGCTGCTCCGCTAGTGGCAACTGCTTGTGTACAGGCTTGTAACGTAGCCCCGGTTGTTAGAACATCATCGATCACAAGAATACGCTGCCCCCGCACGATGTCCGGCTCTGCACGAAAAGCCCCAGCCACATTCTGTAACCGAGCCTCTCGCCCTAGGCCAACCTGTGGGCGGGTGTAGCTGTCGCGGTGAAGTGCGCCGGATACCTCCGGCAAACCGAGCAATTCAGCGACACATTCTGCCAGTACCTTAGCTTGATTGTAACCCCGTTCGCGGTATCTGTCATGGTGTAGTGGCACACCGCCGACAGCATCTACACGCCAGCCCAGCATTTTGACCTGTTCGGCCAGGCGGCCTGCCAGGGGCCATGCCAAAAATAAAGCCTGCTCGTATTTAAGCGCCTGGATCGCTTGTTGGAGTTGCCCACGATGGATTTGTGTTGTTGCCAGCCCGGTCATCGGGGGGAGTGGCGGCGGGGCAACGTTCGTGATGGGGATGTGCGCTAGCTGTTGTTGACAACGGTCGCACGCTTGCGTATCCACCCGCCCACAATGCCAACACCTCGGCGGGAAAAGTAAATCTAGCAGAAACGGAAACAGCCCAGATGTCTGCTGGGCTGGCTCGGTTGTATCCATAGGATCAAGCGGTAAGGGGCGCGGGTGCCTTTAGAAGGCACTCAATGCGCCAGATTCCACCACACCGATAATCGCTGGCCCAAGCAGCACGATCCACAATGACGGGAAGATCAGCAATACCATCGGGATCATCATCTTCACCGGGGCGGCGTTGGCTTTTTCCTGGGCACGCTGGCGGCGCTTGGTCCGCATTTGATCGGACTGTACGCGCAAGATGTGAGCCATACTCACACCCATAGATTCGGCTTGGATGATCGCCGCTACAAAGCTCGTCACATCCGGTACGTCCAACCGGTCCGCCATGTCTTTCAGCGCATCCCGACGGGCTTTACCCAACTGGATTTCACGCAGCACACGCCCGAAGGCCAGCGCCAGGTCGTTATCCCACTTTTCATAGACTTTGTTGATGCCCTGGTCGAACCCTAGCCCGGCTTCCACACAGATCACCAATAGGTCGAGCGCATCCGGTAGCGCCTTGATAACTTCTGTCTGGCGTTTGCTGATCTTGCTTTTTGCCCACATGCTGGGCAAAACATACCCGAGTGCCGCCGCCCCAACAGTAAACATCGCCGCCATGGTCGGGCCGAATGTATTGGTAGAAACGAAAAAGACAAAGAACGCCAGCAGTGTCAAGCCGATGGTTGCTGTCAGCCGGATGGCCAGGAACATGCTCGGTTCAATTTGCCCCGCAAGCCCGGCTTTGTCTAGCATTTTACGGGTTTCTTCGATCTGCTGGTTTGGTGTCATCTTCTGGGTGAAGGCCGCTACCTTACGCATCGTCGGTATCAGCACACGATCCTTAAACGACATCGACATTTCGATCTGTTCAAGCGATTTTGGCACCTCGCGCTCGCCAAACTCGGCTAACCGTTCGGATAACGGGTCTCGATCCTCGTCCTCGCGCAGCCCAATGTAGACCAACGCCCCAATAATGAGAATAACCAGTAATACGCCAACTCCGATAATCATCGCACCTTATTCCTCACAGCTTATCAAATTTCGATGTCTACAATCTTCTGGATGATGGCCGTACCAATGCCAATGAGCGCCAGCCCAATCCCGACTAGCGGCCAACCGCACAGCCGATTGGTAAAGAGTGGTTCCATAAACCCAGGCCGGATTATGCTCAAGAAGATGGCCAGGCCAATCGGCATTAGGCTGATCAAATAGCCGGTGTAGCGCCCCTGCGTCGTCATCACCCTGATCTCACCCTTGAGTTTAATCCGTTCGCGGATGGTGTTCTGAATCACTTCTAGAATCCCTGCCAGGTTACCACCCACTTCACGCTGGATATTAACCGCCGTCAGCACCAAGTCCAGGTCTTCGCTGTCCATCCGCGCTAGTAAGTGGTCGAGCGCGTCCTGCATTTCGATACCGAGTTGTACCTCTTGCACCACCCGTTGGAACTCGCTAGCGGTGGGTTCTGGGGCATCCTTGGAGATCGCTTCCATGGCTTGCATCACACTATACCCGGAGCGCAAGCCGTTGATCCATAACCCAAGCGTATCCGGTAGTTGTTGCTCAAATTTGTTCAAGCGGGCGCTAACCTGCCGTGCCACGTAAATACGCGGCAAGAACAACCCGATAAACCCTGCTAGAATCCCAATAACGATATTGCCAGGCAAGAAAACAAAGTACGAGAAGGTGAAAATCAAAACCATCGCGATAAAGTGTATACCAGCATATTCCGCCACAGTCAGCTTCAGGTCTGCCCGTGAAAGCTGTTGCCGCCACTTTTCCGCCCAGGCGCGGTCTTCAACGGCATTGTCGAATCGCTCTAAAATTTGGCTGCGTAGCGACGTCTCTTCCTCCTCCTCCTCGAAGCCTTCCAGATTCAGATTAATCCCTGAATCATCGTTGGAAGCCCCCAGCCGTTCTTCAAGCAAATCTCGCTCGGAACGCACACTGAAGACACCAACGCCAATGATCAGAAACGCAAGCACAGCAGCACCGATTACAACATAGGTCATTAGCATGGATATAGTTTCGGCGTATGGTTCCCAGTGGTTGGGGGTACGCCTCTCCTTTCTTAGATAAAGCGCCTACGAGAACTTTCTGCTCTCATTCTAGGCGGTTTTGCCAGAGCGCGTCAAGCGGCCCAGCGCATATACAAACGGAGTGTTAACGCTTGCGCTTGCCCAGCCCGAACACCGATGGCGGCAGGTGGATGCCAGCATCTTCCAGGCGCGGGCTGAACTTGGGGCGAATCCCCGTTGGGCGAATCCGACCGATGATCTTACCGGCTTCAAGCCCGGTTTGCTCGAACTCGAAGATGTCGGACATGGTGACCATCTCACCTTCCATCCCCTGTATTTCGGTGATGTAAATCACCTTGCGCGAACCATCGCGCAACCGCATCTGCTGCACGATCAAATCGACCGCACTCGCGATCTGCTCACGGATAGCACGCACCGGCAAATCGACCCCAGCCATCAAGCACATGACCTCTAGTCGGGCGATAGCGTCGCGGGGGGTGTTGGCGTGTAGGGTTGTCAAAGAACCATCATGCCCGGTATTCATCGCCTGGAGCATGTCTAACGCCTCTCCGCCTCGGCACTCCCCCACCACGATTCGTTCGGGGCGCATACGTAAACAGTTAATCACCAGATCGCGGATCGAAACCTCGCCCTTACCCTCAATGTTGGGGGGACGGCTTTCTAAGGTAACGACGTGTTCCTGTTGTAGTTGGAGTTCTGCCGCGTTTTCGACCGTAATAATACGGTCCCCAGTTGGGATGAAGTTCGACATCACGTTTAATAGCGTCGTCTTGCCAGACCCCGTGCCGCCAGAAACCACGATATTCAACGCGGCGATGACACACCCGCGCAAAAACTCGGAGATTTCCCGCGTTACCGACCCAAAGCGGATCAAGTCCTCAATCGTTAGCGGGTCTTCAGCGAATTTACGGATGGTAATCGTCGGTCCGTTGAGCGCAATCGGTGGGATGACCACATTCACACGAGACCCATCCGGTAGACGGGCGTCACATAACGGGGAGCTTTCGTCTACGCGGCGGCCCAACGGCGCGACAATCCGGTCGATAATCCGCATAACGTGTTCGTTACTCTCGAATACGATATTGGCGCGGGTTAAATTGCCCTTGCGTTCGACGAAAATATCTTTCGGCCCGTTTACCATTACCTCGCTGACATTCTCATCTGCCAGTAGCAGCTCAATCGGCCCAAACCCCAAAATCTCCGCTACAATCGCCTCGAATAACCGCTGACGCTCCGTGCGAGATAGCACCATGCTTTCCTCAGCCAAGATCGAGCGAAACAATTCTTCGATGTGCGCCCGAATCTTATCGCGCTCAGAGGCGTCGAACGATCCATCTAATTCTTGCAGCAGGCGGTTTTGTACACGGCTTTTGAGGTCCGCATATTGATTTGCTTGCTGTTCGTTGCCCCCTTGTTTGACCCCACGCGGGCGTTGCGGGCGGTTCGGCTTTTCGCCGCCCTTACTGCCCTGGTTGGTCGGTCGGTTTTTGGGCGGTTCGCCTTTGCCGTCGCCTTTGCCACTATTGCCCCCACCGCCGCCGTCGCCGCCTTGTTCGATACGCTTTAATAACGACATTTTACTTCTCCTGTTCTAATTTATCACTTTTGCGTTTACTGCCGACCACGAAAAAGCCCGGCTAAGCCACCCATGTTCTTTTGATCCGCTTCGGTGTCGTCCGTCTCTTCATCGGCCCCAAGATATTCTTTACGGAGCCGGTCGGCAATGGATAGTAATTCTTGTACAACCGGATTGTTGCTGTTGCGCTCGGCGGCAATCAACGGAGTCCCCTTGTTAATGGCTTGCAGCAAGGCCCGTTCATCGTGCGGGATCGAGGCGTAGATGTCCCGTTTCAGATAATTTTTAATCGAATCTTGAGCGAGTGATACCCGCCCGCCACGCCGTTCTTCTTGCACCTGGGTTATAACCAGTCGGATGCGTTCTTCGCTGTCCTCATAAATTTGGTCGAACAGGTCCAACGTGAAGCGGACCCCCCGCACGGCTGGCAGTGTTGGGGGGAGGATCAACAGAATGTTGGTCGCGATGTCGCACAGGCTCACCGTCAGTTCATCCAGGCGGCTGGCTGTATCGATCACGATAAAATCGTAGTAGTAGCGTATTTGTTGGATGATCTCGGCAACGTTTTTGGGGTTGGCGTAGATATTCTCCGCCATTTCTGGGCGGTTCGGGCCGAGTAAGACTTTGAGGCCGCTACCGTGTTCGACAACGATATTCTCGAACAGATCAACATCCATATCATCGACATTTTCGATAATATCAACGATAGTCGATTGGGCCTTCACATTCAAAAAGACGCCGACATCACCAAACTGCATATCGGCATCAACCAGCAACACCTTGACATCTGACCGCATTAACCCGGAGGCTAAATTTGTGGCGACGGTGGTTGTCCCCGCGCCCCCCTTCGACCCGTAGCATACAAAGATATGCCCGGCACGGTTGCCTTGCTTGTCGGTGGGTTCTTCTTGCTCAAAGCTCATAAGCTGGCCTTGCGCCATGGCTTGGCGGCGCTTACGCTCCGAGGCTAACATATCGTAAACCGACCGAATACGATCCCGCAATTTATCCGGCTTGGCAGGCTTGGGGATAAACCCGCGTGCCCCGGCCCCCATCGCCCGGTCCATATAGTCGCCATCGCTATTGACGGACATCATGATAATACCGATCGAGGGGTCCAGCTTATGAATCTCTCGCGTGGCGGTGATACCGTCCATATCCGGCATATTAATATCCATAATGATAATATCCGGCTCATTATCTTTAGCCGATTGGATGGCTTCGCGCCCGGTTGAGGCCGTGTCGATCACCTCAAAGTCGGTTTCCATACTCAACAGTCGCTTGGTTGTATCGCGGATTTCGGGCGTGTCATCAACGAGAATGATCCTGATTTTTTTATCAGCCATGATTTAATTTACTCCGAACACAGTTGGACGGTGGTTGTTGATACTGAACGGATGAGGCAACCCTTCGACGAAGGGCTGTCTCATCAAGATGACCGGCGTTATTATTCGCCGCCGCCGGTTGGGGCCGATTGAGATTGCAGCGAAAGCTGATTGCTGCTGAGGTCAAGCTGACGGATGCTAGTCAGCGCCGGTTCGATGCTGTACTCGCGCTTGCCCGGTACGGTAATCCGGTATTCGGACATAAAGAAGTCCAGTGTCACAGGTTCGGTGGGGACCTGGCTCGTATCTGTCGCAGACCGCAAAGCCAACGTCAGCGGCAGCCGCGCTTCGACCGCCCACACCAGCAAAACCGCATCCTGTGGTGTCACGCCTAGCGTCACAATGTCCGGGCGTGGGGGGATGGGTGTTGGGATGGGTTCGCCCTCTTCATCTTCTTCGTCTTCACCGGCGGGGACGGGGGTTGGTGTCGGGGGGATGCCGATAAACCGCCCATCTATTGGAAACTCACCGACATGAACCACCAGCGCATCCTGGATCGTGCGTTGGGTGAGTAAGCGCGGGCGCTGGCGCTCCGAGGCTTGAATGATGGCTTCCCCCAGCGAAACTTGTGCCGGTCGCCCAGGGATCGGGTCCGAGAGGGTGAACCCTTCTTCTGTCTGGCGGAACAAGATTAGATCATTCGGTTGGATCGTCTGGAAGGCTTCGTCTACATCGACAAACAACATCGACACGATCACATCCACCCGGTCGCCATCCTGGATAGCATAGGCCACACTTGTCAGGCGGTCTACCGGCATAGCAACCGCCACCAGGTTATTGGGCAACACTGCCGCCGCATCGGACCCCACCCGTGCCAGGTCGTTGGCGAGGTTCTGGAAGTCGTCCACCAACATATTCGACAAAATCGGCTGCTCACGGAAGATGTCGGTCCGAGCGATCTTGTTGACGACATCCTCAACATTGGTAATCCCGTTAAAGGGGGCCGAAGCCGCAGGCCATGGGCGCACTGCGACGGCATTGGCTGGGATACGGAACCCGCGCGGCAGTTCTTGCACCGCGATCACAATGTTCACCAACTCAATTGGCGTTGGTGTTGGGAGTTGCGTCGCTGACGGTTCACTGGTGACATTTGCCCCCTGTGCCTGGTCAGATGGTTGTTGTGCGGTGTTATCCCCATTACCGCCACTACTAAGCAAAAAGAAGCCGACCACACCGATTAAGAGCAGTACGACCCCTGCAAGAATCAGAACTCTTCCGTTCATAGCGTTTTAATCCCTTTTCGTTTTGAAGCCCTATCCCCCCAGGCCAATTGGCATGATGAGAGCGTGTGAGCTACAACCCTTGTCAAGTCTATCATGCTTCTAGTTTAGGTGAATGTCGGGCAAGCGTCAAATGGCAGTGAATGGTTGGGCGCATTTCATCTTGGCGCGGAAATGCTTTTTTTACGCCATAAGCTTAAGCCATACGGTAAAATGTTGCGACGGGAGGCGCACCCAAGGCACTCTGAACCGCCGCGTTTAGTTATTTGGGACGCTCTTAAGCCCCTTTAGTGGGCTTGCTTGCGCCGGGCTATTCTCGGTCACTGATCGCCATTTCGATCCGTGCTTCGGTGCCGCCACTTTCCAGGTTGTTGATCGACACCTCACCGTTAATCAACTCGAACTTCTCACGTAGCGTCATAATGCCCTGGGCGCGTGGGTCGTCTGGGTGATCATCGCTCAACATTTCTTCTGCATCGAAGGGGCGTCCGTTATCCTGTACTGTGACCTTGGCGTGGTCCGTTTCTAAATCTAGCCGAATATTAATCTCGGTGGCGTCGGCGAAGTCTCTGGCATGTGCCATTAAATCTTGTACCCCCCGGAACAGCATCACCTCTTGGTATTCTTCCAGGCGGCGATCTTCGTTACTCCCTGGTAAATCTAGTTTGACCACAATATCACTCTTATTCCCGAACGATTCGACATATTTACGCACGGTGGGTTGCACCCCCAGGTCGCTCAACATCATCGGGCGCAAGTCTGCGATAAAGTCGCGTACCCGCTGGAAGGTGATATTGGCGGCTTCTTTGAGGTTCACCAGTTCTTCCCGCGCTCCTTCGGGGTTGCTATCGAACATCCGCTGGCAAATTTCCGCCTGTAGCACAAAGTTGGTGAGTGACTGCGCCGGGCCGTCGTGCATCTGCATTGCTAATCTTAACCGTTCGTCCTCCTGTGCCTGGACAATACGAATGATGTTGCTAGATGACGCCGCGCTCATTCCGTTTGGCCCGCTGCTGTCGTTCTCGTCGCTGAGTTCCACCCCACCACCTCTAAGCTGAGTCAGGATTTTCTGTAGGATGTCCTGCTCACTTTGGATTAGCTCTTTGGTAGATTTAAACTGTTCGAGTTGACCGCGCATGGTCGCCAAACGAAAACGTGTTTCGATAGCCTCCTCATAGTGTTTGCGGATGTCGTCGCGAGGGACGGTATCGAAATTGTCCTCCATGGTGCGCAAAGTCGCCGCGATATCGGCATTACGAGTCTCGGCCCGCTTCACTTGTTGATCGTAGGTTTCGATCTGCTGGTCAATTTCGTCCAGGCGGTTCTTGAGTGTTGTCTTTTCGCGGGTGAGTAGGTCTATGAGTTCATCTGTTGGGTTATCGAAGGTAAAATCAGACATCCTTTTTTCTCCGAGGTGTTGTTTTGGGTCATGTACATTCTATTATACCGCTAGTTTTGGATTCGTACCCATCCGCGCCGGATCGCGAAGATGGCGGCCTGGGTGCGATCCTTCACATTCAGCTTTCGTAAAACCGATGTCATGTGGTTTTTTACGGTTTGCTGGCTAATACTCAATTCGAGCGCGATTTCCTGATTGCTCATCCCATGCGTAACCAATTTCAAGACTTCCATTTCGCGTGGGCTAAGCGGGATATAATGCACTTTACTATCGACCGGATACGGCCCGGATAAGTTCGCAATTTGCGTTTCGACCCAAAACCGAACCTGGTCCTGGTTCATCCGCCGCCCGCCTAATACGTAGTGCCCCCTGGCCACCACTTGCACCATGCTGACGAGGGTTTCCGGTTGGATGTTCTTCGACGCATAGGCCCGCGCCCCACTACGGATCACATGCAGCGTTTGTTCGGTATCGTGATGAGCCGTCAAGACCAAGACATATGTTGGGCTGTTTTCATCTTGCAAGGCACGTAAAACTTCCAGGCCATTCATAGTCGGCAAGTTCACATCCAGTAAAGCGACATCCGGTTTATCATGTCGGATAGCCTTCAACCCCTTCGCCCCATCATCATACTGCCCGATCAACTCGAAACTTGGCACTGCCGCTAACGTCTGCCAGATGCCCTGCCGAAAAAACGGGTGATCGTCCACAATGATGATACGGGTGCGTGTAGCTTGTTGTGCGTCGTTCATCGTTACGGTTACTCTGTCGTTTTGGATAGTGGGCGTTGGGCCGATACCCACTTGTCAGGTTGGTTACCGACTAGAAATTTAGTATATGCTAACCTCGGTTTGCCAACAAGTTCAGCCTTCTCGCTTAAAACCCTGCCCCAAAACGATTAAAATACACAGTAAAGCTCTCGCATAAGGAAAATAATTTGAATCGAATTGAGCAAAGCGAATTAGCCTACTACCGTTTTGAGTCGATGCCAGATGTCAATCACGGGGTGTTTACCCGTCAGGGTGGGGTGAGTAAGGGGCCTTTCGGTAAGCTGAACCTGGGCGGGAATGTGGGAGACGACCCGCAAGCCATCGAAGAAAATTACCGTCGTGTTTATGCTGCACTTGGCGTTAACGCGGGCCGCGCTTGTTCTGTCTGGCAGGTCCATACCGCAGATACAGTCATCGTCAATGGCCCCATACTGGGGCGGCGGTGGGTGGCCCTGGCCGATGGCATGGTCACCCACCAACCGGATACCCCCTTGGTGATGCGCTTTGCCGATTGCGTCCCGATCTTGTTCCATGATCCCGTTAAGCACGTCATCGGGGCCGCCCATGCCGGGTGGCGGGGCACCGTCCAGGGGGCCGGGATGAGCGTTGTCCGTACTATGGCCGATGCCTTCGGCTGCCACCCCGCAGACATCCGCGCCGGCATCGGGCCAAGCATCGGGCCGAGTCACTATCAGGTCGGTGAAGAAGTAGTCGAAGCTGTACGCGCTTATTTTGGCGATCATCCCGGCTTGATCCAACGCGATCCCGCCGACGGTAGCGCCTACCTCAACCTATGGGAAGCCAACGCCCACGACTTGCGGCGGGGTGGGCTGCAACAGATCGAAGTCGCTGGTATCAGCACGGCGGCCAATACCCATGAATTCTACTCGCACCGGGCCGAAAATGGGCAGACCGGGCGTTTCGTGGCGGTCATATCGTTATGAGCCATATGGCCGATAATGTCCAACAGGTCCGAGAAAATATCGCAGCAGCTTGTGCGCGTGCCAACCGTGATCCGAACGAGATCACCCTGGTCGCCGTCAGCAAGAAAAAACCGGTGTCGGATGTCCTGGCCGCCCTACAAGCCGGGGTTCATCATTTCGGAGAAAACCGCCTGAGCGAAAGCCAAAGCAAATTACCCGCCGTTGCCGACCAACTCGCCGGCCAACCGGCCCCCCATTGGCACTTTGTCGGGCATATCCAGAGCCGCAAAGCCAAAGACATCCTATCGCTGTTCCCAGTGATCCACTCGCTAGATAGCCTGAAACTCGCCAACAAGATCGCACGTATAGCAGATGAGCTACCCCACACACCCGCCGTATTCATCCAGGTGAACGTCTCTGGCGAAAAGCAAAAATACGGCTTCCAGGGGGAGAACTGGCAAACCGACCCCGCCGTGCGCGATGCCCTGTTCGACCAGATGCGGCAGATCACCAGCCTGGGGCAGTTGCACATTCGCGGGCTGATGACGCTCGCCCCCTACGGCGCACCAGAAGCGACCCTGCGGGGTGTGTTTGCCTCGTTAGCGGCTTTACGGGCCGAATTGCAAACCGAACTCGACATCCCCCTACCCGATTTAAGCATGGGGATGACCGACGATTACCCCATCGCCATCGAAGAAGGGGCCACCGTCATTCGCGTTGGGCGGGCGCTTTTCGGAGAGCGCCAGTACTAAACCTATAGAACGCTAACGAGATTTCGACAAAATCACGCTACAATCGTTTGATAACCTTGACTTCGGAATGGAGAAACTTATATGGCCTTTATCGGCGAGCTACTCATCAACGCCATTCGCATCTATGAATTTATCCTGATCGGGCGCATCCTCATGAGCTGGATTCCGTTAGACCGCAGCAACCCCACCATTGATTCGATTGTCCGTTTTATGTACGACATCACCGAACCCGTGCTGGCGCCTGTCCGCGAACTGCTGCCGCCCATGGGCGGGTTCGACTTCAGCCCGATTGTGGTCTTTATCGGCTTGCAGGTCGTCGCCCAGCTGATCTTTAGCGCCTTGATTTTGTAACTTTTTCGGGTGCATTTCAGATTATGGGCAAGCTAGCGGGGTTTCACCCCCTAACCCCCACAAGCTTTTGTAAAAGCTTGACCAAAACTTTAGCTGTGAAAATCTTTGATTTTCACAAAAAATCGTCTAAACCTTCATCCCGGGTGACAAAATGAACGCTTTTTGTCCACTTTTTCTGGAAAAAATGGTGGGGTGTGGGGTGAAACTCCACGATATCCTAATCTCTGCCAGAGTAGTTACGATTTTTACAAAAATAGGTAACTGCTCAGGTACTAAACACATCTTACGGTATCGCACCCGCCCTCACCCCCTAAATCCCCCTCTCCCACAGCTTCGCGGGGAGAGGGGGACTTCTCATCGCGTGATTTAGCCCCTCTCCCAGTGC
>DAOTUA010000036.1:0-4068 GCA_034437355.1 Anaerolineae bacterium
GCACTGGGAGAGGGGCTAAATCACGCGATGAGAAGTCCCCCTCTCCCACAGCTTCGCGGGGAGAGGGGGATTTAGGGGGTGAGGGCGGGTGCGATACCGTAAGATGTGTTTAGTACCTGAGTAGTTACCCACGATATGCTATTTCTACCGTGAGTCGTTACGAAAAAAGCAAAGAAAGCGATCCGGGGCGCTGTGCGGGCGAGTATTCCAAATTTGTTACACCAGATGTCAAATCTGTCAAAATATTGCCACTACAAGAAAGAAATTATGTTATGATTAAAGTTAATGGTTGTATATAGGATGGTTTATCACTTTTACAAGAACCACTCATACCAGTTTCGCACCATGAAGTTGCACGGGAACCAAATAGCCATAGGATAAAAGATAAATATATTTGGTAGGGTATTACACGTATTAGGTAACCTACAACGTTTCGTCTGTATATGTCATATCAGATCAGGGGCACCCTCCCAACAATGGTAGTGTAGTGCCATTGTGAACAGTAATCAATCTGTTAGCAACGTACCCGCTAGGGTCAGTATTGGAGAACAAATCACCGTGATACAAGAACTTCTGAACCGAGCCGAACATCGGGGCTATCTTACCTACGATGATGTTCTGGAGGTCTTGGAGGAGGATGGCGACGACATTAGCGCCATTGAGGCAGTCCTCTATGAGTTAGATGAACTCGGTATCGAGATGCGCCAGGATGGTGACAACGACGATGACGATGATGACGACAGTAGCGACGAGTTCGGCGCACAAGAAACCGCCAAAGACCCTAATGTTGGCGACATCAACGCGGTTTCTGCCGATGATCCAATCGGGTTATATTTTCGGCAGATGGCCCAGGAACCCCTCCTCACCGCCGACGAAGAGATCAGCCTTGCCAGGCGGATCGAAGAAGGCATCCATGCGCAAGAAGCCCTTGATAATATGGACCCACACGCCCGCTACGATGACGACCAACTGCGTGTGTTACGGGCCAGGGCTATCGACGGACAAGCCGCCCGCGAACACCTGGGGCGGGCCAACACGCGCCTGGTTGTTAGTATCGCCAAACGCTATATGGGCCAGGGGTTGCCCTTCCCAGATTTAATTCAAGAGGGCAATGTCGGGCTGATGCGAGCCGTCGATAAATATGACTACAAACGCGGGAATCGCTTTAGCACTTACGCCACCTGGTGGATACGGCAGGCGATCACACGGGCCTTAGCACAGAAAACCCGCACGATCCGTATCCCACTGCATATGACCGAACGCATTCGGCATATGTACCGCATCGCCCAACAGCTTGAGCAAACCCTGGGCCGTCGCGCAACCCCTGAAGAAATCGCGGAGCAGATGAATATGCCTGCCGATGCGATACGCGGGATGATCGATGCCAGTCAACATGCTATCGCGTTAGAGCGCCCGGTCGGGGAAGATGGCGATAGCGAGTTTGGGGACTTCATCGAAGATGAGGATTCACCCAGCCCGGTTGATACTGCTACACAACATTTGCTGCAAGAAACAATTGAAGAAGTTTTAAGCGAACTCACCCCACGCCAGAGCCACATTTTACGGCTTCGGTTCGGGTTGGGGGGTGGCGACCCGCATACGCTGGAGGAGATCGCCAATAAGTTTGGCCTTAGCCGCGAGCGTATCCGTCAGTTGGAAAAAGAAGCCCTACGGCGGTTACGGCATCCCCGCCTGGCCCATAACCTGCGAGATTATCTCAGCTAGCCGATTGGTGTGCCATGATCGCGAGAGCGACTCTGGTCGCTCTTTTTAAATCCAATTGGTGGGGGTTGGGGCAGTGGTCCTTGTGCCAACCCACAATCAACGTTTAGCCTTTACTATAAGACCTATGATTGAGTTTTTGAGGAGTGTACGCTATGTCTGAACCCAAATATGCTTTCTTCGAGGGGGAAGTTGTCCCGATTGAGCAAGCTAAAATCAGTGTGATGACCCATGCGTTTAACTATGGGACTGCCGCCTTCGGGGGGATGCGGGCCTATTGGAACGACGAGCAAGAGCAATTGTATTTGTTCCGCCCGCTAGACCACTTCAAGCGGCTATTACAATCGGCGGGGCTGCTGCGGATGAACATCCCGTATACCCCCGCCGATCTCACAACCAAGCTGACCGAGTTGCTACAGGCAGAGGGGTTCCGCACGACCTGTTATATCCGCCCGGTCGTGTACAAATCCGATGAGCGTATCGGCGTGCGGTTGCACGACATCGGCGACGACATCACGATGTTTGCGATGCCGTTTGGGGCCTACTTAAAACAAGACGGCCTACATGTGGGGGTGTCTGCATGGCGGCGCATTGACGACAACGCGATCCCGGCACGCGGGAAGATCACAGGGGCCTATGCCAATTCCGCGATGATCAAAAGTGATGCGGTGCTAGCCGGGTTCGATGAGGCGTTGGTGTTAAACCAGGATGGGCACATCTCGGAGGCAAGCGGGGCGAATATCTTTATGGTGCGCGATGGTGTGGTGGTCACCCCACCGACGAACGCCAATGTTTTGGAGGGGATTACCCGGCGTTCGTTGATCACGTTGTTGCGGGATGAGATGGGGATGACGGTTGAGGAACGCAACATCGACCGTACCGAAATCTACCTGGCGGATGAGGTGTTTTTGTGTGGGACGGCGGTTCAGATCGCCGGGATTACGCGCATCGATCATCGAACCATTGGGGATGGCAAGCTGGGGAGTGTCACGACCCGGTTGACGGATTTGTTTACGCAGGTCGTCAGCGGCAAGCACGCTAGTTACACCGACTGGCTGAAACCGGTCTACACGACAGCCCCGGTTCAATCGTCCGTCACAACGGGATAAACATCCACTTAAAAAGTGACGTTCTACAGCACAAGAAATTGTATGTGTAGATTAAAATAATTAAAACTTGAGTGAAATAGTGTTAAGGGAGTTTGCAAACCATGACCAAAAACGAACGTGTCAAAGACTGGATGACAGCAGATGTTCTCACTATCAATAAGAATGAGTCCTTGATTGATGCGGATAAGAAAATGCGTGAGTATGGTGTACGGCGGTTGCCAGTTGTCAACAACAAGGGGAAGCTGGTTGGGTTGGTTACCAAGGGCGATGTGCGCGAGGCTAGCCCGTCCGACGCGACGATGTTAAGCATCTGGGAAGTCAATTATCTGATCGCTAAGCTGGAGGTCGGGAAGGTGATGGCAAGCAATGTCCACACCATTACGCCAGATGCGGATATTATCGACGCAGCCCAGATCATGCTGGATCAGAAAGTCAGTGGGTTGCCGGTGGTGTCGTCTAATGGGGATTTGGTTGGGATCATCACCGAATCGGACATTTTCCGTATGCTGGTGAAAAGCCGCCTAACGACTATGCAGGCATCAAGCTGACGCTGCTCGCCTGTGGATGAGTAGATGACAAAGCAGCCCCGGCAACGGGGTTGTTTTGATTGACAAGATTTTGTGGGGGTTCGCGGGTCAGGGTAATCGCATCAAATTTTTCTAGGCGCTGTTGACGTTTGAAATTTCGATCTCGTTAAAGACCACAACGATTCCAAACGTAGGGGCATAGCGTTCTATGCCTTGGGTTCAGCACACTGAACCCCTACAATCACCGATTTTTGGCGTAAATGTCAACACAACTTAGTGGCATAGATTGGGATGCAATCCCAATAAATCACGCCCGGACCTACAGCGCAATTGCCCTACACCGCGTATAACTCCGCTGCCGCCAACCCCGCCACCGACTGCACCCCCGCACACAACATCGCGATCCGTAATTGCGCCGTCAACACGTCGATCTGCTCCACAACCGCCTCCGTAGACACCACCGCCGCCCGCAAAAACGGGCCAGCCATCCCGCCCAAAGTCGCCCCCAACGCGATGCACTTCGCAATATCAACCCCCGTCCGTAAACCCCCACTCGCAAAAATCGGAATATCCGAGGCCCCCGCCGCCGCATACCGGATCGCATCCGCCGTTGGGATGCCCCAATCCGCAAATGCCGCCGCCACCTGCGCATGGAACGCCGTCGGTGCCCGGTGATACTCTACCTGGCTCCACGATGTCCCGCCCGCCCC
>DAOTUA010000037.1:0-4527 GCA_034437355.1 Anaerolineae bacterium
GCACTGGGAGAGGGGCTAAATCACGCGATGAGAAGTCCCCCTCTCCCACAGCTTCGCGGGGAGAGGGGGATTTAGGGGGTGAGGGCGGGTGCGATACCGTAAGATGTGTTTAGTACCTGAGTAGTTACCAAAAAATAGGTATTACAACTCAGGTCGTGCGCTTGAACACACCCAAGGCGAAGAAGGGTAAGTATGGCCAAAGGTGGTAAAACCCCACCAAACCTGACGCATTTTGAATTTCACATAGCAAGTAACTTGTTATGCCCTGGGTTCAGCACGCTGACCCTCTACATACAATCATCGTTTTTGGAAGGATACCGGAGGACTCATGCCCACTACCATCCGACGCCTGACAGCTAACGGCCTGCAACCCGTCGGCTACACTGCCGATTCGTTGGCACAGGCCGCCACCTACGAACCCGACGACGGGGTTTACACCGTCGCAAATACCGTCAACACCTACGGCGTGGTCAAACTGACAGCCCACCTGGACCGCCTGCAAGATTCCGCCCAACGTGCTGCCATTCCGTTTACCGTTGATCGGGCCGCTTTGCGTGCTGGCCTGCGCGATCTGATCCGGCTATCGGGTTATGCAGATGTGCGTTTCCGTATTACCGTGCCGCGCCAATCGCCGGATGAGCCGATCCTGACGGTCGAGCCGTTCGGTGGTCACCCAGACGCGCTCTACGAACGCGGGGTGCGGGTCGCCACCGCGCCGGATAGCGCCCGGCACAATGCCGCCGCTAAAGATACCGCCTGGATACGTCAGCGCGAGGCGCTCCGGCAGAAAACGGACGCTTACGAGGTGATCTTGATGGATGCGGACGGGCATCTGCTGGAGGGGACGACCAGCAACTTTTACGCGATTTTACGTGATACGCTCTATACCGCCTTAGATGGGGTGCTTGGCGGCATCTCGCGGGAGGTGGTGTTCACGGTCGCGCCGGATGTGTTGCCGCTGGTGCGTCGCCCAGTCCATCAGCGCGATATTCCGGCGCTGCAAGAGGCGTTCATCAGCAGTAGCAGCCGGGGGATCGTGCCGGTGGTGCAGGTCGATGATCATCACCTGGGGGATGGTGTCCCCGGCCCGTATACCCGTCAATTGATGGCGGCGTATCGGGCCTGGGGCGCGGCCCATACCGAAACGTTATAGCCGGGCATCCGCGCTACCTCACCGGACGGTTTCCATCTCCCCCAATGCCAGGTCGTGCAACAACATCACGGCCTGCTCGGTCTGTTCGGCAGAAACCACAAACGAGATGCTACACTCCGATGACCCCTGCGCGATAGACAGCACATTTACCCGGTGGTCGCCCATCTGCGTGAAGATGCGCCCGGCAACGCCAGGCGTGCCGCGCATCCCCGCGCCAACGGCGGTCACAATCGAAACATCGGTCTGGATAGCGATCTCATTCACATCTCGGCCTAGAATCTCGTCGGCAAGGGCCTGCTGTATCTGGTTGCGCACATCGCCGGCCTTGTGTTCTTCCACCGTAAAGCAGAAGCTCTGTTCCGATGAGGATTGCGAGATCATCAGGATGCTAGCGCCTGCGGCTGCTGTCGCCATGAAGGTTCGCCCAGCGATGCCCGGTACGCCGAGCATCCCACGCCCACTAACGGTGAGCAAACCGACATCCCGCACGACCGTCACCGCCTTGATGATGGTCCCGCTGATCTCGCTTTCTCGGCTGATGATCGTCCCGGTATAGCCGGGGTTAAACGTATTGCGCACCCGCACGGGCATATTCTTTTCAATAATGGGCTGCACGGTCTTGGGGTGCAGCACCTTGGCCCCATAAAATGCGAGTTCGCCCGCTTCTTGATACGATACATTCGGCAAGACCCGCGCCCGTTTGTCGATGCGGGGATCGGTTGTCATCACACCGTCAACATCCGTCCAGATAATCAACTCGTGGCTATCGTTGTTCGCGGCGATGATCGCGGCGCTATAGTCGCTGCCGCCACGCCCTAGCGTGGTGACCACCCCGTCCGCCGTCGCCCCGATGAAACCGGTCACCACCGGCGTGATGCCATCTGCCAGCGCGGGTAACAAATGCCGCCGGATGCGCTCGCGGGTTTCGTCCCACAGCGGGTCGGCATCCTGGAAGGTATCGTTCGTCAGTAAAAGGTTGGTCGCGTCGAACTGACGGGCCGGGACACCATGCGCTTGCAATACCCCGGTCACCAACCGGCTGCTGAGGCGCTCGCCCAACGAAACGGTTGCATCCAGCATCCGTGGGGTGACTTCGCCCAGGATATTAACGGCGCTACAGAGTTCCAGATGGCTTGCCAAAAGTTTGTGCAATTCGTTTTGTAGGCGTTCGCGCTGGGGAGTGGCTTTCATCAACTGGTCGATCACCTCGTCGTGTTGTTCCTGAATTTTCTTATTCAGGTTTTTGTACTCCCATTTGTCGCCATCGAGTGCGGCATAAACCGACGCGATCAGCTTATCCGTCACCCCGCGCATAGCGGAAACCACGACCGTTAGCTGGTTGCCGCGTGCTAGCTCATCCTGAATGATCGACACCACATTCGAGATCGCCTCTGGGCTGCCGACCGACGTACCGCCAAATTTCATTGTGCAATGTGTCATATCTATGCGCTTTCACTTATGCCAAAAACAAAAAGTAACGACTCCGTGTTAAAGATAGAATATCGTCGGAGTTCGGAGGCGAAGCCCCTGAGTAGTTACAATAAAAAAGCGTGTTGGGGCTTTGCCCAACACGCTTTTGAATGTACTGATTTTGCGGTGCTACCTTATGATGCGTGCGAACATCCCCAACGAGCTATGTCGTTCGTAGTCATCGTCATCATCGTTGTGGTGGTGCGGGTGCCGATAGTCATCAGTTGGGTAACCTTCACACGTTACAATTTCGACTATTCAGAGCATACCGTGCGAACGGGGTCGCGTCAAGCAAAATTTTAATTTTGCTCCGGGGAGTAAACTTCCGCTTTAAGTTCGTAGTTTTTATCGCCCAACCGTGCCCGCATCAACCCGCCGATGTGGGCATGGACCTGCCGGTAAATATCGGACTGACGCCAGCGGGTATGATCCGCTTCGGAGCGCCACTGGCTCATGATCATGATCTCGTCATCATTTTTAGAAGTGAGTAACCAGGCGGTGATAAACCCTTGCTGGCGTTTTAGCCGGGTCCCGATGGCATTGTGCCAGGTTTCGATAAAATCTTGCTTTTGCCCTGGCTGGACCTGTACTTTTCGGGTCGCAATAAACATAAGGGTCCTTGGTTTAATTTAGGTAAAGTGGCCAAACCACAATTCCAATTATAGCGTATGCGGTTGGGAGCAAGTATTAACGGTTGCTTTAATTGAGGTTATTTATATACACCGACCAACTCAAATGTATCTTTGCCCCATGTGACCGCGTTCCCGACAACCACGCCACCCAACAACAACCGAGATAACAAAACATGCCCGTTGACCGTCCCAACAATGCTCATCGGCTGTTGGGCCAGATCATCATTGACCACGAGCAACTCATCGAAGGGCGGCTCCCATTTTAAGTGGCGGATGGTGCCGCTATATCTGGCGCTAAGGGTTTTGCTATTGGTAAAAGCCCGCACGCGGTCCACATGGCTAACAACAACAATAAACTGATAGCTCTTGCCAGTGGGTAGGTCATTGGCGATGGCGGCGGGATCGTGGATCGTCAGGGTTTTGCCGTAAAGCATGCGGATCGTCAGGTCGAAGGCGAAAGGTAGCCCGTGATACCGTTCGGTCACCGTTTTACTTTCCAGTATCCCCTTGATGTAATCTTGCATTGTGACGCCTCATATCTTGTTTGCAAGATGCCGTTTCACTCCATCATACACGCGCTTAGGCCAGCTTGCGACATCTCAAGACGGACGGGTGCTATCGGATTTGGGGGCGATAGTTCGCGCTGGGTTAAAACCGTCCGCTACAACAGCATGTGCCCTGGCAGGGGATAAAACATCGCCAATACGCGCTGTCCTATCGGGACAGGCTCACCGGTAGCCGGGGGATTTATTTCTCGGTGGGGTCATCCCTTTTAACCTTGATTTTATGTAACTTCTCAGGTTGCCCCCCACCCCGGCGCTAAAGCGCCACCCCTCCCCCACTATCGCCGCTTTCGCGGCGGGAGGGAGGGGTTTTACCACCTTCGGCCATGTTCACCCTGCTCTGATCGGGGTATGTTCAAGCGCAGGAACTGAGTTGTGACAACTATTTTTTGTGAAAACCGGAGATTTTCACAGAAAAAGTTTTGGTCAAGCTTTTGGGGGTTCGGGCGTGAAGCCCATGAGTAGTTACGATTTTATCAAATTTGGCACCAAAACCCCTAGATTTATCTATGGGAATGTAGGTGCGGGCGGTGTGTATGGCTGCGTTTCACTACCGTACAGAATTAAACAAGGGAGGCGGCGGTACAGAAAAGGCGACCTCAATCGGATCACCTCGCGTCAGTAAATCCTCTAGCAGCGTGATGCCCAATTGAAACAGACTCAAGTCGCAGCGATGGCGGCGATGAATACGACGGCGAACTTCGTCTGA
>DAOTUA010000038.1:0-10841 GCA_034437355.1 Anaerolineae bacterium
TGCGGGTGGTGTGTATGGCTGCGTTTGAATTGGCAGGGCTATTGCAAAGTCGAGTTTTCACAGCGCGGGGACGCTGTCCCGGCCCCTGCAAAGGGTTTGCACCCTTTGAACCCGTGCTTTCGGACGCAAAGCGTCCAAAATAAGTTTTTGTGTAACTGCTCAGCTTGCCCCCCATCCCGGCGCTAAACCCCCAGTAGCAGCCGGTATCCGAAAAACAGAACCAACCCGACGCTGATGGTTATCAACAGATTGCGCGTGAAATAACTGATCACTATCGCCAGGATACCCCCGACAAGATACGGGTTGGTGTAACTGGCACTAAACCCGCTGTCACGGTACAACATATACGGGACGGTGATCGCGGTCAGCACAGCGACCGGCACATAACCCAACGCCCGGATCACTGCCGGGGAGAGTGTAAAACGCCCCACAAGGGCCAGCGAAGCATACCGCACTCCAAACGTGACCGCCATCATCCCCAAAATCAGCCAGAACTCAAACACGCTGCGAGCCTCCCTCTGGTGAGGTGTTCTGCTTTTGCCGGGCAGTGTCTTGTCGGGCCTGGGCGGAGTACCCGGCAGTGATCCCGGCCAGGGCCGCGATGATCAGCCCCAGGTTGTGCGGCAACCCATACGCAACCAACCCGACCGCCGCCGCCGTCAGCGCACACAGCAGCATCGGGCGGGTGGTAATCATCGGGACGACAATCCCGATAAACGTGACCACCATCGCAAAATCCAGGCCCCACGCGGTTGCATCCGGGAACAGGCCCCCGGCCAGTACGCCTATCAGCGTCCACAGGTTCCAGTTGGTGTACATCAACACCGAACTGCCCAGATGATACCACGCTTTATAGGGCGCGTCGTCGTGCGGATTGTTCCAGGTGCCGATGACGGTCGCGTAGGTTTCATCCGTCAGCCAGAAAGCCAGCGGCAACAGCCACCGCTGCGAAAGATGTTTCATGTAGGGGGCCAACGACGCACCGTAGAGCGCATGGCGCACATTTACCACAAATGTTGTGAGGATCACAACCGCTAGCGCCGCCCCTTGCGAGAGCAGGCCCACCGCCACAAACTGCGCACTCCCCGCGAACACGAACAGCGAAAAGCCCATCGCGCCCCAAAAGCTCAGGCCGGCCTCGGTGACGGCGAGCGTGCCGAAAATGAGGCCGAACGGCGTTGCCCCGACGATCATCGGGATCGTATCGCGTGCGCCTGCGATAAACTGACTCCGGCGGGTGATCATGAGTGGTGGCATTCCTTATTAATAAGCGGACCCTTTTCATTGTACGGGATGTGATTCGATTGCATAGCACCACTGAACCCATTGTCTTTGTCCCCACCCCCCCCGGACACCCTCCCCTTGCACATCTGCGCGAAACGCACCACAATATGCCGCATGAGTGACCAAACACCTACCCCCCCACCCGACGATCATGAGAACGACGACGCCCGCTTTGCGCCGCCGGATGATACCGGTTTGCCAGACCTGCCCCCGCCAGACGATGACGACACGCCGTTAGCGGTCGATGCCGACGAACTTGACGCACTCGCGGATCAGCTTGACGCGCTTGGCCTGGGCAACATTGCCACCCCGCCGGATGAAACGATCCAGTTAGAAGCGACCGTCAGCTTACCTGCTGTCGATGGTCCCCCCACCCCGGAAGATGACCCAGCACCAACAACCGACTGGCCGCCTGCACCGGGTCCGGTTGATGTCGAATCGGCCTTGGGTGCGGTTTCCGGTCTGGACGCGATGGTCGAAATGCAAGAGGCCGAAGATCGCATGGTTGAGCAAGAAGCAGCCCGCCTGGAAGATATTCTAGCCAATCCGCTACCGCTACCCACCCGCTTAGAGATGCGGCGCGGCGGCTTACAGGCGATCTTACCAGGGGTGGCGTTGGTCGGGTTGGGGGCCTGGCTGACATTCGCCTATACCACCGGGTCGGCCCCGGCGCTGGCCACGGTTGGCGCGGTGTTGATTGGGTTATTCGCGGGGATGCTGCTGCTGGCGTGGGTGGGGTCCGGGCGTTGGGGGCGGGGGACGCTGTTTATTGCGCTATGGGGGATATTGTCGGCGGGGGCGGTGGTGCTAATCGAGCAGGTGCTAGGGGCCGGGTTGGTCGCCGCGTTGGTGATCGCGCTTGGCGCGGCTTTCTTGCTGAGTGGCCTATTTGCCCGCCCCCTACGCGGGAATATCATGCTAGTTGGGCTGATGTTCGGTATAGGGGGGGCGATGGCGCTGCTGATGGCGCTAGATCGGATGCCGCCGCTTGTACTGGACCTGACAGAACGCGGTTGGATCGGGGTGGCGGTGGTCGCTGGTTTGGTGTTGGCCTTACCGCTATTGCGACGGGTGCGCGGGTAGCTGATGCAGATTGCTATTGACGCCAGCCGCACCACCCGCGACACGCTCACCGGCACGGAAACCTACGCGCTCAACATGATCCGGGCGCTGGTCCGCCTGAATGACACGCTAGACGATCCCCACCACCTGACGCTTTACTTCCGTGATAAGCCGCCAGCGGGCCTATTTCCAGCGTCGGAGCATGTCCGGCAGCGGGTGTTACGGCTACCGCGCCTATGGACGCATATCGCCTTGGCGCTGGCGTTAACCACCCAACGCCCGGATGTCACCTGGGTTCCGGCCCACACGCTCCCGTTTGCATTCCCCGGTAAGGCCGTCGTGACCGTGCATGATCTGGGCTATCGCGTCTACCCGAAGGCGCATCCGTTACGGCAGCGGCTCCCGCTAGAAGTCTATACCCGTTTTAGTGCGTGGCGGGCGGATATTGTGCTGGCGGATAGTAAGGCAACCGCCCGCGATCTTATGCGCTTTTACCGCACCCCGCCGGATAAAGTCCGGGTGGTATACCCCGGCGTCACGCCGCCCCTGGTCGGGGATATTGCCGCTGTCCGTGAGAAGTACCGCCTACCGGAAAATTATTGGCTGTTCATCGGGACGTTGCAGCCGCGTAAGAACATCGCCAACATTGTTGGGGCGTACCATCAGTGGGCCGCCGCTAACCCCCGCGTACAAGCCGCGTTGGTTTTGGCTGGCGGCGAGGGTTGGCAGTTCGAGCCGCACTGGACCACCGGCGATAACATTATTTGCACTGGCTACATTGATGAGGCCGATAAGGGCGCGTTGTTAGCGGGGGCCTTCGGGCTGGTATTCCCGTCACTGTATGAAGGGTTCGGCTTCCCGGTGATCGAGGCGATGAGTGTCGGTACACCTGTGATCTGCTCGGATACGTCGTCACTGCCGGAGCTTGGCGGCGATGCGGCGCTGTATGCTAATCCACACAATATCCTGATGATCTCCGACCATATGAGTATCCTCACCGAACAGCCGGCTACCCGGCAGGCGATGATCGAGGCCGGGCGGGTGCAGGCGGGCAAGTTCAACTGGGACACCGCCGCAAAACAGGCGCTCGCCGCATTGGAGGCGGCAGCGAACACACCCCATGGCTGATCGTATCCTGTGTGTGCAACTGGCGGATATTGGCGACCTGGTGCTAACGCTCCCCGCCTTGGCGGACCTGCGTCACGCGCTGCCGGATGCCCATCTGACGTTGCTCACCACGCCGCACGCGGCCCCGGTCGTAGCAAACGGCGCGGTGGATGCTATCATCCGCTTCGATAAGCACGCCTTCGATAGTCCGCGTGCGTTGCTATCTCCGGCAAAGGTGGGCCGCCTGGTGGGGTTGGGGCGCGGCTTACGTGCCGGGGCTTTCCAGACGGTGATCTTCTTTCATCACTTTAGCACCTGGGGCGGTGTGATCAAGTTTATCGGCATTAGCGCCGCGAGTGGGGCGCGGCGGCGTGTCGGCCTGACGAGCGAGCGCACCCCCTTCTTAAATGCCGGGATACCCGATCACGGCTTCGGGGCGGTACATCAAGCCGACTACTGGCGGCGGCTGGTACGGGTGATCACGGGCGACAACACCGACCCGGCCCCGGTTGTGCCCATCGCCCAGATGCCCCCGCCGCCGCTGCCGGATGCGGCTTTACGGATCGCGGTTCATGCCGGGAGTGGTGGCTACGCACCCGCCCGCCGTTGGGACCCGGAGAAATTCGCGGCGGTGGCAGCTCGGCTCATCCACCAGCGCGGCGCACAGGTGATTCTGGTCGGGGGGGCGGGCGATGATAGCGCCGCTGTGATGGAAGCGTTGCCCCCGGTGGCACGCGCTCACACAACCGACCTGACCGGGCAAACCGACCTGCCCCAACTGACGGGCGTGCTGGCAAGCTGCGATCTGTTCATCGGGGCCGATAGCGGCGTGATGCACATCGCGGCGGCGGTGGGGGTTCCGGTGGCTGCCGTGTTCGGGCCGTCGAACGCAGCAGCCTGGCACCCATATACACCACAACGGGCGGTGCTACAGGCTAGGCCGCGTTGCTCACCGTGTAGCTACGTCGGGACGGGCGTCCGGCTGCGTGAAGGGTGCGCGGCCCGAACTTGTGTCCGCCTGGTAACAGCGGATGCGGTTTACGCGGCGGCGGCTCATCTGCTGGATGGTGATTCGGTTATGCCGGAGCATGATTTACGCCCGCCACCGCCCATCCCCCCCCAACGTGACCGCGTAATCATTTTGGGGGTTCCGGTCGATAAGCTAACGTATGCGGCCTGGCTCGATCTGATCGGGGTGTGGGTGGCTGCCGATGATGGACTGCATCATATGTGTACCGTCAACCCGGAGTTTGTGATGATCGCGCAACGCGACCCGAATTTCTACCATATCCTGCAACGGGCGGACCTTTGCCTGGCGGATGGCATCGGGCTGTTATATGCGGCACGCTTTCTGGGGGAGCCACTGCCAGGGCGTGTCACTGGGTCCGATGGGGTGCCGCGCATCGCGGAACGGGCGGCCCAGGCCGGATGGCGGCTGTACCTGCTCGGCGCATGGGAGGGCGTAGCAGAACGGGCCGCCGAGCAACTGCGCCAGCAATACCCCGCTGTACAGATCGTCGGCACGTTTAGCGGGTCCCCCCGCCCAGAAGATGAGGACGCACTGGTCGAACGGGTCAACGCTGCGAGGGCGGATATTCTGCTGGTGGCCTACGGCGCACCGGTACAGGACAAGTGGATCGCTCGCAATGCGCCGCGCTTAAACGTCAAAGTCGCGATGGGCGTTGGCGGCACATTCGATTATATCGCCGGGGATGTGCCGCTGGCCCCAGCCTGGATGCGCCGCGCCGGGCTAGAATGGTTATTCCGGTTGGTGCGCCAGCCGTGGCGAGCGCGGCGGCAGCTTCGCTTACCCGCGTTCGTGCTAGCTGTGCTATGGTGGAAACAACGCCCGATCCGGCACCGATGATAACCTGAAAACCGAAACGCAAACCAACAATGACCCAAACTCTGAAAACGCACATCGCCCACTTTTTGAATAAGCGTATCGTTGTGATCGGTGATGTCATCCTGGATGAATACCTAACCGGACGCGCCACCCGGATGAGCCGCGAGGCCCCCATCCCGGTGTTAGAGTTCGAGGCACGGCAGCATATCCCCGGCGGGGCTGCGAACCCGGCGGCAAACATGGCGGCGCTTGGTGCGAACGCGGTACAGATCGGCGTGGTGGGGCGGGATACCGCCGCCGATCATTTACGGGAGGCGATGACCACTCGCGGCTTGAATACCGATTATCTGATCGTGGATGATGAACGCCCAACGACTGTCAAAACCCGCCTGATGGCGCATATGGGGTTACGCTTTCCGCAGCAGGTCGCCCGGATGGATACTATTTCGCGTGAGCCGGTGCGCGGGCGGGCGGCTCAACAGCTATTCGACGCGGTTCGCACCGAACACGCCCACGCCGACGCCATCCTGTTTAGCGACTATCGCAACGGCTTGATCTCGGCACAACTGGTCACGGAGGTCTTACGCCTCACCGGAAAAACAGCGGTGTTGCTCACAGCGGATGCCCAGGGCGATTTCAGCAAATATTGGGGGTTGGCGTTGGTCAAGTGTAATGCAGCCGAAGCCGCCGATCACCTGGGGCAGCCGCTTAACACCGATGCGGATTTCGCAGAAGCGGCCCAGGCATTACGCGCTCGCTTGCAGCTGACACACGGGATGGTCATCACCCGCGGCGGGGACGGAGCCACGGCTGCCACACCGGAGGCGGTTTATCACTGCCAGGCCCCCTTCGTGACAGATGTATTCGATACGGTTGGTGCGGGTGATACCGCCATCGCCGTGATCACGCTGGCGTTAGTGGCGGGGGCGTCCGTGCCGGAAGCGGTCACACTGGCGAACTACGCTAGCGGGTTGGTGGTGCGCAAGGTCGGGAATTATGCGCCAAGCCCGGATGAACTCAGCTGGGCGTTGGACCAGTGGCACCGCCCATAAGCGTTAAACGCGGTCGGCAATCACAACAAAGCGTGTTTCATAGGCATTGGACAGAAAGTTATAATCCGAGCAGGTGATCAACGTGAGGGTTTCGGTACGGGTCGGGTAGACGACGCTCAGGTCTGTTGGATCAACATACTTGGTTTCTCGGACGACATAGGCGTACTCTTGCCCGTTTTCGGTGATGATCACCGTATCGCCAATCGCGATCTCATCTAGCGTGGAAAACACGCCCGTTCGCCCGTCGGACATCTCGACATGCCCGCTTAAAACCATATTGCCAACATCCCCCACCCAAGACGTGCCCTGTAAGTAGCCAACATTGGTGCCCAACTGCGTCACGTCCCAGGTCGAATCGCGCAGAATTGCGGTAATCACCGGCGCGTTAACGCCAATAGACGCGATAAAGATGCTGGTATCCTCACTCGGTGCAATGCCCGCAAACGGGTTCTGTGCGGGGGTGGGCGCGTTGGTCGGCGGGGCTAGCGGGCTAGCAACCGGCGTTTGTGTGGGGGCATCCCCGACCTGCAAGCCCGGCGTTGCGGTCGGTTGGTCGCTATCCGCTGGACCACCGAAAAAGTTATCGAATGCCACAAACCCGACCCCCAACAGCACGCCAGCAACGATCAAGTTTCGTATCAACCGGCCCGACAACCCGCCACGACGACGATAGAGCATCTGCATACCTCCTTGACATCTGCACAAGATAACAGGTAACGACTCAGGTAGAGATTAGGATATTGTGGGGGTTCGGGGGTGAAGCCCCTGAGCAGTTACGCTAACAACTTATCTGCCATTCTAGCCTAAGATGCGCCGCTGTGCGTAGCCTAAACGTGGGGTGTTCGGCATGTTCCAACGCGCAAAACCCGATATAATGCGGACAAACCTAAAGTGGAGATGAAGGGATAAGTTCCCATGAAACGTATATTAGCACTATTGGCGCTTATGGCGCTGTTGGCAACCGGCGCGATGGCGCAGGATCAGGGCGGTGGCAGCACGTTGGTTTCGCCAATGGATTTAGCCCCGGCTTCCGCCTCCATGGACGGGTTCCGCTATGAGGCGCAGGGCTGGAACAACTGCGGCCCGGCAACGCTGACGATGGGCTTGACGTATTTCGGCTATCAGCCGGACCAAAACACGGCGGCGGCTTGGCTCAAGCCGAATGTTGAAGATAAGAACGTCAGCCCGTGGCAGATGGCAGAATTTGTGAACCAACACGCCCCCGGCACCACCCGCGCTATTGTGCGCTATGGCGGCGAACTCGACCTGCTCAAGCAGTTGGTGGCAAACGAATTTCCGGTGATCATCGAAGCGGGTTATGACCCGCCACCCGGTGACTTGGGTTGGATGGGCCATTACCTGCTGATCAAAGGCTATGACGATAGCATCTCCACATTTATCACGCATGATAGCTACGATGGGGCCGATTACCCTTACAGCTACGCCCACATCGAAGAATTTTGGTGGCATTTCGGTAACTTGTATATCGTGCTGTACGACATCGACCGCGAAGCCGAACTGATGGACCTGCTCGGCACGGATGCCGACCCGCAAATGAACCTGCAAAACACGCTTACCGAAGTACAGACCCGCCTCGCACAAAATCCAGAAGATGGCCACGGCTACTTTAACCTGGGGACGATGTATACCGAACTGGGGAACTATGAATACGCGGTGGCCGCTTACGACCAGGCACGCTCCATTGGGCTACCCTGGCGGATGTTGTGGTATCAGTTCGGGCCGTTTGAAGCGTATTTGAACATGAGCCGTAACGGGGACGTGATCCAATTGGCACAGGCCAACCTGAACGACGGCGGCGGGCAATACGTCGAAGAAACCTTCTACTATGCCGCCTTAGCCCGCGAAAACCTGGGCGAAATCGACCGCGCCCTACAAAACCTGAATACCGCTATCCAGTTTAACCCGAACTTCACTCCGGCGATTGAAGCCCGTGATCGGCTGCTCAACTCTTAACCAAGCGATAAGGACACGCTATGCACTGGCAAGACGCCACCCAAACCCTGCTCGCCCCCCTCATCCAACGCGACCGGCTCGGTATCATCACGGACTTTGACGGCACGCTTAGCCCCATTGTC
Source organism: Anaerolineae bacterium (assembly GCA_034437355.1). GTDB lineage: Bacteria > Chloroflexota > Anaerolineae > Aggregatilineales > Phototrophicaceae > DAOTTY01. The sequence continues at coordinate 8,448 of DAOTUA010000038.1, forward strand.
GATAACCCGGATGACGCCGGGATCAGCCCGCGCAGCAAGCAGACGCTCGCGGGCTTGCGGCATCGTTTGGCGCTGTTGGCAGTGGTTAGCGGGCGCGGGGCGGCGGCGATTCATCGGATGGTAGGGTTAGAAGGGGTGATCTATGTTGGCAATCATGGCATGGAACGCTGGGTTGATGGTGAGGTTGTCGTCCCAGCGGAGGTAGCCGCCTATCGCCCGAACTTAGAAGCGACCTTGGCGGCGCTGGCCGATCATCACGAGAACGGCCTACGGGTGGAGGACAAAGGCGCGACGGCATCCGTGCATTACCGCCAAACAACCGACCCCGCCGCCACTGCCGAGCGTTTGCACCCCATATTAACCAAGCTGGCGGAACAGCACGGTATCGGCCTGCACACCGGTAAGATGGTTTTCGAGCTACGCCCACCCATTGACCAGGACAAAGGGAGCGCCTTTCGTGCGCTGATCAGCGAGTTTGAGCTAGACGCCGCGATCTACCTGGGCGACGATGTGACCGACGCTGCCGCGCTGCGGGCGGCCCAGGTTATGCGCCCCACCACGGAGGTTTATACCCTTGGGCTGGGCGTGCGGCATCCCGGCGATACACCGCCAGCGGTTCTCGATTATTCCGATGTCTTGGCGGATGGTGTGGACGATGTTTCGTCGTTTTTGGATTGGTTATCAAACGCGCTGAGCGCATCCGATAGCTGATTGCGGAACCACTGCCGCACGTCGTTTTGTTGCACCTGACGGCGCATGTTGGCGGCGCGACGGGTCTTTTCTTCGCGGGGCATCGTGAGCGCCTGATGCAGCGCGTTGGCGGTACCGAACGTATCGAACGGTGAGACGATTAGCGCGTCGTCCCCCAATTCGTAGAAGGCCCCGGCATTCTCCGAAAGCACCAACACCCCATCTCGGTTATTAACCAAAGCCCCTTCTTTAGCAACCAGGTTCATGCCATCGGCAATCGGGTTGATCAGCAGCACATCGTATAGCTGCATGGCTGCTAACGCTCGCGAGTAGTTATTGCCGACGATAGTACGCACCGGTTCCCAGAATTCTTCGCTGAAGTCCGCATTGATCATCGCTGCGGTTGCCATGATGTCTTTTAAGTAGGTGGCGTACTCGTCTACGCTCATGCGGGACGGCACCAGCAATTGCAAAAACTGGACGTTACCGCGATGTTCTGGGTAGCGCGTGAGCAGGTCGCGGTAGGCTTCTAGCCCGCGCAGAATGTTCTTAGACGGCTCAACGCGGTCGGTACGCAAGATCACTTGCGTATCCCCAACGACGCTCATCAGTTGGTTTTTTTGTAGCGTGGTGGCCGGTTCTTCGGCAATCTCGGAGACTTTTTCTACGTCAACCGAGATCGGGTAGGCGGTCGCGTGGACTTTGCGGCCTTGGTACTCGATAGAAACGCGGCTGCCGTAAGAGTGGGCATCATCCAGATAAAAGCGGCAGGTTTGCACAAAATTGAACGCATCGCGTTTGGTCTGGAAGCCGATCCGGTCGGAGGCGAGTAAGCTCTGGAAAACCTGATTGCGGATCGGCTCCGGGAGGATGCGCCACCCGTTGGGGCCGGGCCAGGGGATGTGGATAAACGGCTGTATCTGGAATTTAGGGCCGACTTTTTCGCGCAGCATAGACGGCATCAGGTACAGGTGATAATCTTGCGGCATAATCACTACTGGGCGGTCGCCAGTTTCATTTTGCACCACCGCTGCCACCGACTCCGCAAACTGTTGATTCACCCAAACATAGCCTTCTTCCCAGGCCGCCCACATATCTTTATTCAGGCTTGGGGTTCGTGGGATATTCCACATCTCATGTTGGATGAACCACAATAACGGATTGGCGATCATGTTATAGAACGAGTCGTAGCGATCCGACGGCGATTCGATCAACATCAGGTTGATATCCTCAACCGTACTGGGTTTGCCGTTCTGTTGCTTGGCCCATTTTTTATCGGCTTCACTGATGGCCGACGCCACCCACAACACTTCGTGTTTTTCTGCTAAGGCCCATAACGCGGTCACTAGGCCGCCGGCCCCACGCTGGGCTTTAAAGTCGCCATCTTCGGTTTCGGTAAAAGCGTATGGCCCTCGGTTGGATGCGATCACAATCAAGGGGTTATTATCCCAGACGGCATCTGTGTTTTGTGCCAAGAGTGTTTCCTCGTTTTATCAACATCGGTACACCCATCAGTTTAGCACATCTACCTAACAAGTTAAACAAATCGGCGATTAGGATCAGGGCGATTGCACCAAAACTGAATCGACGTCAAAAGCACATCACATCTTGTTGAAACGTATAGCAGGGGCTTTGCCCCCACTACCCCCACAAGGATTTAGCAATCCTTGACCAGCAGTTTTTGGCGCAAAGCGCCAAAAAGGG
>DAOTUA010000039.1:0-29775 GCA_034437355.1 Anaerolineae bacterium
AACGCAGCCCCCACCGCAACCGCCTTTTTACAGCACTCTAGCGGGACGACCGGCTTACAGAAAGGGGTGGCGCTCTCGCATCGGGCGGTATTAAACCAGATTGGCAGCTATAGCCGGGCGATCCAACTGCAAACGGATGATGTGATCGTCAGTTGGCTGCCACTGTATCACGATATGGGCCTGATCGCCGGGTTCCTGCTGCCGCTGGTGACGGGAACACCGTTGGTGTTAATGTCGCCGTTCGATTGGGTGCAACACCCGGCGATGCTGCTGCGGGCGATCTCCGACTATAACGGGACGCTGTGCTGGCTGCCGAATTTCGCCTATAACCACATGGCGCGACGGGTGCGCTCGCGTGATATTGACGGGGTGAATATCGGCAGTATGCGGGCGTTTGTCAACTGCTCGGAACCCGTCTACCATACTAGCCACACCGCCTTTGCCGAACGATTCGCGCCGATTGGGGTCAAGCCGGGGATGCTTACCGCCTGCTATGCGATGGCGGAAAACACCTTTGCCGCCACACAAACCCAACCGGGGGAACCGGCCCCGGTCGATTATGTGGATAGCGCCACGCTGCAAACGGAAGGTCACGCCGCCCCCGGCGATGATCCGCTGGTATCGTGTGGGCCGCCGGTCCCTGGGACTGAGGTTCGGGTGTTATCTGACGATGGCGAGCCGCGCCCAGACCGCCACGTCGGAGAGTTGGCGATCAAAAGTGAGTACATGCTTACCGAATATTACCGCCGCCCAGACCTGAACCCGTTCACACCGGGCGGGTGGTACATCACCGGGGATATGGGGTACATGGCAGCGGGTGAGGTCTACGTGATCGGGCGCAAGCGGGATTTGATCATCAACGCCGGGAAGAACGTCTATCCGCAGGACCTCGAAGCGGTGGTAAACACGGTTGAGGGCGTCAAACCGGGGCGGGCGGTGGCCTTTGGTGTGTCAGATGAGCGTGAAGGGACCGAACTTATCGCGGTAGTTGCGGAAGTTAGCGCCAGCTCCCCCACCGACCAGAAACGTATCAATAAAGCGATCCGATCCGCTGTGGCCGCCCAAACAACCGTCAGCGTGAACTTTGTGAAGCTCGTAGCCCCCGGCTGGCTGATCAAAACGTCCAGCGGCAAAATTGCCAGGGCTGCCAACCGCGATAAGTGGCTTTCCGAACGGGCATAATGGCGGCAGTCGTGCTATGATAGGGTTACATGGGTTGTCGGTTGGTTCTTGAGGGTGCGGCCCTCAAACGCCAGCAAGGGGTAGGGTTCGGGTTTGAATTTTATATAGAGCGTAAGATGTGACGGGTGAGGAAAACGGTATGTCTGCTAATATTCAAAATATGCTAGAGCAGGCCAAGCGTGCATTACGTGAGGGCAACAAACTCGAAGCGCAGAAATTTTTAATGCGGATCACGGAGCTAGACCAATACAACGAAGAAGCCTGGTTATGGTTAGCGTCGGCAGTGGATACGGAAGAGGAAAAGCGAACCTGCCTGGAAAATGTGCTGATCATCAACGCCAATAACGCCGAGGCCAAACGCATGATGGCCGAACTTGAGCGAGACGGCGCTTCGTCTCCGATGCCGTTCACAGTCGATGATTTCGGCAAGAGTGACAGCAGCCCCGCCGCCTTTACCGAGCCGCTAGAAGATACGGATCCGTTTGGAAACAGTGACTCGTTCAGTACGCCATCTGCCGATCCGTTTGGTGGCGAACCCAGCACTACGGATGGCACCTGGGCCGATCCGTTTGATAGCGGGGCTAGCCCGTTCAGCGCCGAAACGTTCGCCCCGCCGCCCCCGCAACCCCCACCGAGCAGCACGCCGCCGGTTAGTTCGCCACCAGCCGCCGAAGCCAGCCGCCTTTACGATGACCCCTCACCCGCACCACCCGGAACATCTTTTGATGAAGCGGATTACACGTCAGCCAACGACGATGACGACGACGATTGGGATGAGGCTGATGAGGACGAGGTTTACGACTTGGACGAAGAGGTCGATTACCTCGAACTCGTCCCAGCAGATATTGAGCCAACCCGCGTCCCCGGCACAGACCAAACGACTAACCAGGGCCTTTTGATCGGGGTGGGGGTGGTAGCGGTGTTGAATGTGGTGGCGTTGGTGGGGCTGATGGTGCAGTTGGTGCTATAGTATATCCTGCAACGCCGGGTAATCCTCCGCGAGAAGTTGTAGAAACGCCCGGCTGATGGGGTTAAATGGGGTGTGCTGGTGCCAGACGAGCTTTAACGCTCGGCGCAGGTCCAGGCCATCGACTATCACCGGGTGTAGCAAGCCCAATTCGGTTTCTCGGTGAATGGCGTAAGCGGGCAGGATGCCTATACCCAAGCCCGACGCGATACTGCTCTTGATCGACTCTACGCTGTCAAACTCCGCGACAATACGCGGTTGTACACCGGCCCGTGTGAATACGCCGTTCGTCCAGGTGCGGGTGCGGCTGGCAGGCTGGCGAGCGATGTAGGCTTGTCCGTTTAGCTCGGCTGCGGGGATACGCGCTCGGCCCCACCAGAGATGTTTCGGCCCAACAACCATGAGCATCTCAATATCTTGTAGGCGCAGGCTGGCCAGGCCAGCGGTTGCGATGTGATCTAGCTCGCCCTCAACAAACCCGATGTGCAACTTCTGGCGTAATACGTTCTGCACCACATCGGAGGTTGTGCCGGTCTGGAGCGAAACGGTCAGGTGTGGGTAGTGGCGGCTGAAGGCCCCCAGCCATTCCGGGAAGCGATAGCTGCCCACCCCCTGCGTAACCCCCACGGTGATCTGCCCTTCCGTGATGTTCTCAACACGGGTGATCTTGTTTTCCGCCTCCCCCACTAACGCCAGAATACGCTCGGCGTAAGCGTAAAGTGCGTCGCCGGCGTCGGTTGGCACCACCCCCCTAGACCCGGCCCGTTCAAATAACTGCGTTCCCAGGCTAGCCTCTAAATCTTGAATGTGTTTGCTCACTGCGGGTTGGCTCAAATACAGTTGATCGGCAGCCGCGCTAAAACTGCCACTACGCACCACCCGTGCGAAAATATCGAGCTTGTTCAGGCTGAGCATATGCGCCTCGCGTTATTATTCGTTAAAGTTATAACTCGTATAAAGCATCAACCCGCATCGCCTAGGGTTAGTTGGGGTATCATACTAGAAGCAATGATACAACAAACGTCTAGCGTTCGTCATTTAGACGCCTAAACACGGAGGCATATTACCTGATGATACTCAAATACTTCTACGATGAAACACTGGCGCAGGCGTCGTACCTGGTCGGCTGTGCGGCGACAGGCGAGGCCCTGGTCGTAGACCCAGCGCGTAACATCCAGCCATTCTTAGATGCGGCCCAAAACGAAGGGTTACAGATCACGCATGTAACGGAAACCCACATCCATGCCGATTTTGTAAGCGGCACCCGTGAGTTAGCACGCGCTACCGGCGCAACCATGTTCCTGAGCGATGAGGGCGACGCCGACTGGAAATACGGCTGGGATGAGAACGTCGTACAGCTACACGATGGCGATACCTGGATGGTCGGGAATGTGAAGGTCGAGGTGATCCACACCCCAGGCCACACGCCGGAACACCTGAGCTTCATGATCACCGATACCGCCACCACCGATAAGCCGATGGGTGTTTTCACGGGCGATTTTCTGTTTGTGGGCGATGTCGGACGCCCGGACCTACTCGACAGCGCCGCCGGGTTCCAGGGGACCAGCGAGCCAGGCGCACGTCGTCAGTTTGCCAATGTGGAACGCTTCAAAACCATGTCGGATCACCTGCAAATTTGGCCGGCACACGGTGCCGGGAGCGCGTGCGGTAAGTCGTTGGGGGCGATCCCATCTAGCACACTCGGCTACGAAAAGCTGGTCAACCCGGCGTTTCAGTTCGATGATGAGGACGCCTTCGTCGTGTGGCTGTTAGACGGCCAACCGGAAGCCCCGGCTTACTTCGCCCGGATGAAGCACGTCAATAAGGTTGGGCCGGCTTTCTTGGCGGATGCTGTCACGCCGCAGCCGATGACCCGCGCCGATCTGGATCGGCTGTTAGCGGACGACGCGCAGGTGATCGACGCTCGCAACCAGACGGACGCGGCACAGGCTTATGTGCCGGGGGCGCTGATCATCCCATCCGATAGCAACCAGTTCAGCACATATGCTGGGTGGTTCATGCAGTACGACCAACCGATTTACCTGATCGCGGCTGAGGGCGACATCAAGCGGATCGTGCGAGAACTTCAGGCCATCGGATATAATAATATTCCGGGTTATGTTCCTGCGGCAGACGTTCACAACGGCCCGACAGAACCGTTCGCGCAAGTGTCCGCGAGTGCGCTATCGGACTGGATGACGCAAAACGGTATGGTGGTATTGGATGTGCGCGGCGCGTCCGAATATGCTGAGGCTCGCATTGACGGGGCGGTTAATATGCCGTTGGGTTACATCCCGCGCCACCTGGACGAACTGGATAAGACAAAGCCGATTGTCACCCAATGCCAGGGCGGGGTGCGCTCGCAGATCGCCGCTACGCTGTTACGCCAACGCGGGTTTGAGAACGTCACCAACCTGGAAGGCGGCATCGACGCCTGGATCGCTGCCGGGTTACCGGTCCAAGCGTAAACGCGCCCGCAAGTTGTACGGATGGGGGTTAAGATCACGCGATCTTGGCCCCCGATGTGCCCACATCTTAGCGGGTACTGTCACACCGATTATGCACACTGCGCACACACCGGAGGCCATATGGCAACCACCCACCCCAACACCCCGCCCCACCCCACCGACCGTATCGCTCAGGTTATCCCCTTTGTTAGCTGGATGCGTGGCTACGACCGCGAACAGTTTATCGGTGATCTGATCGCCGGGATGATCGTTGCGGTGATGCTCATCCCGCAGAGTATGGCTTATGCGCTGTTGGCGGGCTTGCCGCCCCAGGTCGGGCTATATGCGAGCATTGCGCCGTTGATGGTCTATGGGCTGTTGGGGTCTAGCCGAGTGCTGGCGGTCGGGCCGACGGCGCTTGTCTCGCTGCTGGTCATGGCGGGGGTGAGCCAATTTGCGGAGCCGGGCACACCGGAGTTTATCGGGCTGGTGTTGACGCTTACGTTGATGTCGGCTGTTTTGCAGGTGGTGATGGGTGTGGCTCGGATCGGATTTCTGGTCAATTTTTTGAGTCATCCGGTGCTATCTGGCTTTACGAGTGCTGCCGCCGTGATTATCGGCATGAGCCAACTCAAACACCTAACCGGGATCGACATCCCGCGCTTAGAACACGTTTACCAGACGCTAGGCTATGCGGTGCAACACGCCGGGCAACTGGACCCGGTAACGATGCTGTTCGGTGGGGCGAGTGTGGCGCTCTTGTTTTATGCTAAGGGGGTACTGGGCGATCAACTGCGACGGCGGGGCGTGCCGGAAAATATCCGTGTGCCGCTAACTAAGTTGGGCCCGCTGGTGGTGGTGCTACTAGGGACGGTCATTGTGTGGATCACACGGGCTGATGTGGCGATTGTGGGGGAGGTCCCGGCGGGGTTGCCCGGTTTAACGCTCCCGGATACCACCCCCGCCACACTTGGGCTGTTATTACCGACCGCGTTGACAATCAGCCTGATGGGGTACATGGAAAGCATCTCGATTGCGAAATCACTTGCCAGTAAGCGCCGCGAGAAGATCGACCCAAATCAGGAATTGATCGCGCTGGGGGCTGCGAACTTCGCTTCGGTGTTCACCGGAGGGTACCCGATAACTGGTGGGCTGAGCCGGTCGGTTGTGAACTTTAGCGCGGGGGCGAGGACCGGCCTAGCCTCGATTATCACGGCGGGGCTGATCGTGCTAACGGTGCTGTTCTTAACGCCGCTGTTCTACTATTTGCCACAGGCGGCGCTTGCCGCCATTATCGTAGTTGCGGTCGCCAGCTTATTCGACCTGAAAACGTTACGCCATACCTGGCGCACCAGTCGGCCAGATGCCGCCGCGCTGATCGTGACGTTTGTCGCGGTGCTGGTGCTTGGCATCGAGCGCGGCATTTTGCTTGGGGTGGGGACGGCGATTTTCTTGCATCTGTGGGCCTCCAGCCGACCACCGATCAAAGAACTTGGGCGCTTGCTAGGCACCGAACAATACTACGATATACAGCGGTATGATGTCGAAACGCAGCCGGATGTTTACGTTATGCGTGTTGATGGGAGCTTGTACTTCCCCAACGCCCACTATGTTGAGGAACACATCCTGGAGATCATCGCGACACGCCCACAAATCAATAGCGTGGTGCTGGTGTGTAGTGCCATGAATACCATAGATGCGAGCGCGATCCATGTGTTGACGGCCTTGTTGGATGAGTTATCCTCCGCCGGGATTCGGTTACACTTAGCCGAAGTCAAGCCGCAAGCGATGCAACGGCTGGTGCGGTCCGGGGTGTTGGGGCAATTGGGCGAATCCAACGTGCATAAAAGCACATTCGAGGCGTACCTGGCGGCGAAAGTCCCGGCGTAGCGGGGCGAGAGGGTACGGTGAGCCTCCCACCATACAGGGGCCGTTACTTGAATGGCTGTCACTCCCCAACGATCACCGATTGGGGGAGCGTGTTTTTTGCGGTGGTATCTGGCAGGATGAAGCGTAATACCGCGTATCCCACCACCCCCGCAAACAGCGACGCTAGCAGAATACCGAGTTTGGCGTTAGCGATCAGTTGTGCATCGGTGAAGGCCAGTTCGGTGACAAATAGCGACATGGTAAAGCCGATGGATGTGAGCCAACTCACACCATAGACTTGTGCCCAGGTGACATCATCCGGCAAGCCGGAGAGCTTGAAGTGTACCGCCCCCCATGTAAACAGCATCACGCCGAGTTGCTTGCCGAAGATCAAGCCGAAGATGACCCCCAACGTGACCGGGCTAGCCAGCAACGATAGCACATCACCGCTGAGGTGAATACCGGCGTTAGACAGGGCGAACAACGGGATCACGAGAAACGTCACGTATGGCAATAGTGCGTGTTCCAACCAGACCAGCACCGGTTCCATATCGCGCACGTTCTTTTCCATGTCGAATAGGGCTTCGATCTGCACTTCATCAGTTAGAACGCTGGTAGCGGTTAGCTTGGAGAACCTCAGCCGGCGTAAGTGAACGTATTCCAGATGAAGAAACTGATCGGGGTCGATGCGCGAGCGTGCCGGGACCATGATCGCCGCCAGGATACCTGCTAACGTGGCATGGACGCCGCTAGCCATCACACCAACCCACACCCCCGCCGTTAGTAGCATATAGACAGCCGTGTGGCGCACATTCAAACGGGTAAAAATGAAGATCAGCCCTAAAAAGGCCAGCGCCCCCCATAACCCGCTCCAGATGATGTCACCGGAATAGAAAAGGGCGATCACCAGCACCGCGCCAATATCGTCAATGATGGCGAGTGCCGTCACAAACACCTTGAGCGACAATGGCACGCGGTCCCCTAACAGTAGCAATATCCCGATGGCAAAAGCAATATCGGTTGCCATGGGGATACCCCATCCCCCGGCCCCAGCCCCACCCAGGTTAAAGACGAGATAGACGACTGCGGGGACGATCATCCCGCCGAGCGCGGCCAAAATCGGCAAAAGTGCCGTTCGGGGGGAGGATAATTTACCGACGAGAATTTCTCGTTTGATCTCTAACCCGACGGAGAGGAAAAACAACACCATCAGCCCATCGTTAATCCACTGGTGTAACGTCAGCGAAAACGACATATCGCCCAAGCTAAAGCCTATGGGTGTTTCCCACAGGTGAAAATAACTTTCGTGCCAAGGGGTATTGGCCCATACTAACGCCACCACGGTTGCGATAATCAACAAAACGCTACCGATAATCTGCGATTTGAAGATGCGCGTGATCCATTGTTGGATGGGGTGTGGCCTGCGCCGATTTGCGTAACCCATGATTTGACATACTCCGTGACCTTGATTGCTAGGTTATGTTGACATTTGAAATTTCGATCTTTTTAAAGACCACAACGGCTCAAAACTGTAGGGGCATAGCGTGCTATGCCCTGGGTTCAGCGTGCTGACCTCCTACAACCACCGTTTTTTTGGGGTAAACGTCAACACAATCTAGTTAGTTCTTGAGAACGCTACCCTAAAACGCTCACAATTAGGGTACTCCCTTTTAATATATTGCACCTGTAGCATATATCGTTGGTCTGTTGATGTGCAGTTACATCTGTCATCAACCCGTTTGACCTATGTTTCCGGGTGGGAGGTTGGAAGCGTGACAGTTCACAGCCAAGCATATGACAATAACGACTACCTCGCCCGGCAACGAAATCGTTATAATTCACATCGGAAGAAGGAATAACAGGGAAAAAGGAGAACGTTTTGACGTTCGAGATGTGGTTAACACTGGCAATTTTATTGCTAGCGGTTGTGTTGTTCATCACCGAATGGTTACGGGTGGATGTGGTATCCTTCGGCGTATTGGTGGTGTTAATGATGAGTGGCATCCTAACGACAGACGAAGCACTTGCCGGGTTTTCCAACAAAACGGTGATGACGATCTTCGCGCTGTTCATCGTCGGGGGGGCGGTCTTACAGACCGGGCTTGCCGCCATGATTGGCGCTCGGATTCTCAAAGTTGCGGGGACAGACGAAACGCGCTTGATGGTCGTGATTATGATTGCTGTGGCGTTGCTATCTGGCTTTATGAGCGATACGGGCACGGTCGCGGTGCTGTTACCGGCGGTGGTTGGCCTGGCAAAAGTCGCCAAGATCAGCCCGTCTAAACTGCTGATGCCCCTCTCGTTCGGGGCGCTGCTTGGTGGGGCGATGACGCTGATCGGTACGCCGCCGAACATCTACGTTAGCGACCTGCTGGCGGAAAACGGTATGGAGCCGTTCGGCTTTTTCAGCTATACCCCGGTTGGCATCCTCTTATTGATCGCAGGGGTGGCGTTTATGTTGATCGCTGGGCGCTACTTGCTGCCCGATCATAAAGTGGATGACGCGGGGGACAGCTACGGCGATAAGCCAGAGGAACTGCTCGATCTGTATCTCGCTAAGGGCTTATCTAACGTGCGCGTCACGTCTAGTTCGGCCTTGGCAGGTAAAACCGTTGGCGAAAGCGGCCTGCATCGCGATTACAATATCACCCTAGTCGGGATTGTACGCCCACAACCGGAGCAAGAACTGGCTTCGCTAGCAGGGCAACGCCTGGTGATCCAGTCCAACAAGATCGAACCGCTGTTGCCCACTGTCGAAACCATCATCGAAGAGGGGGACATGCTGCTCATGCAGGGCGATCACGCTCAGGTCACAATGGCAAAATCGTTCTGGCGGCTAGCGAGCGACGAAATGACGGATGAGATCAAACAAACTGCCGTGAATGAACATTTTGGTATCGCCGAGGTGATCTTACGGCCTCGGTCGCGGTTGGTGGGCAAAACGCTATCGGAAGTGAATTTCGGTAGTCGTTATCGCCTGACCGTCCTCAGCATCATCCGGCCGGATACCGAAGCCGAACTCGATACCCGCAAGACCCGCCTGCAATTTGGCGATACGCTGTTGGTGCAGGGGTATTGGGATGACATCCTGGCGTTACGTAAGCGCCCCTACGATTTCATCGTCACGGGGGCCATTGATGAGGCCGCCCATATGGAAAATCAACGCCGTGCGCCTATCGCCGGGGTGGTTTTATTGGCGATGTTGATCGCGTTGATTTTCGGGGAGGACTTGCTGGTCCGGTTGACTGGCAACGAAGGGCTAGCCAACATCATCAATACGGCCAGCATCAGCCTGACGGCGGCGCTAGCGATGATCTTGACGGGTTGCTTGACCATGGACGAGGCGTATGAGGCTATCGACTGGAAAAGTATTATCTTGATTGCGGGAATGATCCCGATGAGTACCGCGCTGCAAAAGGTCGGCCTAGCGGACACAATGGCGAATGGGTTCACCAGCTACCTGGGGGCTTATGGCCCATACGCGATTATGGCGGGGCTGTTCCTGCTCACATCCGTATTTACACAGGTGATCTCGAATACGGCGACCACCGTCATCTTAGCACCGATTGCGCTGACGATTGCCTTACAATTCGATGTCCGCCCGCAGCCGTTTTTGATGGCGGTTGCAATTGCCGCGTCGATGGCGTTTGCATCGCCGGTGGCGTCTCCGGTCAATACGCTGGTGATGGGGGCTGGTAATTACAGCTTCCGCGATTATGTGAAGATCGGCACGCCGATGCTGTTGGTGATGTTGGTCGTCACGTTGATCTTTGTGCCGATTGTGTTTCCGTTCTAGCCAGGGCGTAACAGCTAAGCTAGCCCACCACCCCGGCGCTAAAGCGCCCCCCCTCCCCTATTATCGCTGCTTAGCGACGGGCGGGAGGGGGTTTTAGCACGTTTGGCAGTGTTCGCCTTACCACGTTATCGGGGTTCGTGGGAGAATCCCCTGAAGAAGTTACCCCGCATCGGTTTTTGTTAAGGCGTACCCACCCCGATAGACAATTTCTCACGCACCCCAAACATGAGCGCCTGATGAGTGATAAAAGCCCCACTCCGCCCCTGATCATTTCACTATTTATGACATAGCTCACATCGGATTGTGATAGGCCACACTTTAGGGCGTGCTAACATTAATGGAAAATAAAAAGCGTAAATACATCTATAGGGAGAAAGACATCGTGACAGAGATCACCCATGATGTAGTAATTGTTGGGGCTGGGTTAGCGGGGAGTTGGGCCGCTTTAGCAGCCGCCCGGCAGGGTGTCACCGATATTGGCGTGCTATCGAAGATTCATCCGTTGCGCAGCCACAGCGGGGCAGCCCAGGGTGGGATCGCTGCCGCGCTTGGGAATACGCGCCCGGTTGCCGGGACGGGTCCACGCGGCCCACTGGAGCAAGTCCCGGTGGGCGATGAACCCGTTGATAGCCCAGAATTGCATATGTTCGATACGATTAAAGGGTCGGATTGGCTTGGGGATCAGGATGCTATCGAAATCCTGGTAAATGAAGCTATCGACATGATCTACGAATACGAGCATCTCGGTTGTGTTTTTAGCCGTACAGACGACGGGCGCATTAATCAGCGGCGGTTTGGGGGGCATAGTGCGCCGCGTGCGAATTTCGCAGCGGACTGGACCGGGCATGTGCTTTTGCACACCGCCCACGAGCAATGTCTACGGCACGGTGTCGAGTTTTATTCCGAGTGGTATGTGCTAGACCTGATTATTGAGGATAACATCACGCGGGGCGTGGTGGTGATGGATATTACGACCGGGGAATTGCATCTAATACGGGCCAAGGCTGTGATGTTTGGGACGGGCGGTTATGGGCGGGCCTGGAAGATCACGTCGAATGCCACCGCCAACACCGGGGATGGGGTCGCGCTTGCGTATCGTGCTGGCGTGCCGTTGATGGATATGGAATTTGTACAGTTCCACCCGACGGGTATCTACAAACACGGGGTTCTGATGAGCGAAGCCTGCCGGGGGGAAGGCGGTTACCTGGTCAATGCGAACGGGGATCGCTTCATGGAGCATTACGCGCCGGACAAAATGGAACTGGCCCCGCGTGACCTGGTGAGCCGGTCCGAGCAGACCGAGATCAACGAGGGGCGCGGGGTCATGCCGGACGGCAAAGGACTCTACCTGGATATGAGGCACCTGGGCCGGGAGAATATCATGTCTCGGCTGCCACAGGTTCGTGAAATTGCGATGAATTTCTTGGGGGTGGATATTATCGAGGCCCCCGCTGCCATCCAACCGACGGCACACTACAGCATGGGCGGCATCCCCACCAACCCGGATGGCGAAGTGCTAGCCGATCACACCGGGCGGACGATCACCGGGTTTTACGCGGCGGGCGAGTGCGCTTGTGTGAGTGTCCATGGGGCGAACCGCCTGGGGACAAACAGCCTGCTGGAAGCGTCCGTGTTTGGGCGGCGGGCGGGGAACAGCATCGCGCACTTCATCCAGAACGATAACCCTAAACTTTACCCGGTCGCCGGCGACCCAATCGCACGCCAACAGGCCCGCATCAACCACCTGACGGACCGCCACAGCGCCAACGGCAACGCGGAGAATATCGCGGCTTTGTCGGAAGAACTCAAATGGGAGATGACGAATAATGTCGGCATCTATCGCAGCGACGAGGGCTTAACCGCCGCCGTCGAGAAGATCGGCACCTTGCGCGAGCGCATGGTAAATGCCCGTGTGATGGATACCAGCCGGCGTTTTAATACGGATGTGCTGACCGCGTTAGAAGCGGAAAACTTAGTGGCTTTTAGCGACGTGATCGCACGGGGGGCACTCGCCCGCACCGAAAGCCGGGGCGCACACGCTCGGACGGACCACACCCAACGCGACGACGAGTTCTGGCTGAAGCACACTATGGCGCACCTGGGCGAGGACGGCACCCCACGCCTGAGCTATAAAGACGTGACCGTCTATTGGGACCGCTTCCCGCCACAGGAACGCAAATACTAGAGAGGAAAAACAGATAATGTCAACCGCAACCGTGATCATCAAACGATATAACCCGGATATTGATCAAAAACCGTACTGGCAATCCTTCGACATCGAAACCACGCCAGAAACCACGGTGTTATCAGCCCTGGAGGACATCAAAGCCTACCAAGACGGCAGCCTGACGTTCCGGCGGTCTTGCCGCCACGCCATCTGCGGTAGCTGCGCGATGATGGTCAACCGGCAGAACACGCTGGTTTGCTCTAAACCGCTAGCCGATACGTTGAACAAGCGCGGCGAAGTGCGGATCGAGCCACTCCCCTACTTGCCGGTGATCAAAGACCTGGTAGTGGATCGCTCGGCGTTCTGGGAGCAATATCAGAACGTCAAACCCTGGTTGGTCCCCCCGACCGAATTACCAGAAACCGAGTTCCGCATGACACAGGAAGAAGTCGATGCGCTCGAACAGGCCGAAACGTGCATCATGTGTGGGGCCTGCTATTCGTCGTGCCCTGTTATCGCCGGGAATAAGGCATATGTTGGGCCGCACGCGCTCACGAAAGCGTTACAACGCATCCTGGACCCGCGTGATACGATCCCGGCCGAACGGTTGGACATGCTCGCGGATAGCAACGGGCCGTTCCGGTGTCATCAGGTGTTGAACTGCATTGATGCCTGCCCCAAGGGGCTGAACCCGGCGAAAGCCATCGCGGTATTAGCGAACCTTGCCTTACGCAGCGGTAAGATCGACGCCCAACGCGCCGAACGGATCAAGAGCCTGTACCCGCCAGATGCACCGCC
The DNA here is from genome assembly GCA_034437355.1 of Anaerolineae bacterium. Lineage (GTDB taxonomy): Bacteria > Chloroflexota > Anaerolineae > Aggregatilineales > Phototrophicaceae > DAOTTY01. The sequence goes on from DAOTUA010000039.1 coordinate 13,227, forward strand.
GGCCCCTGGCATTTCGCCGGATAATATTCCGGTCGTAGCCACGGAAGGGTAAACGTCTTTTGTACTTGCATGGTGGTGAGTTCTCAAGGGGGAGGCCTCATATTGTGCAATTATTCACAAAGTGATGAGTGTCATGCCGAGATTATACAGATGGCAGTACCTACAATCTGTCACAACACATAAGATCATAAACGTAGCAATGATATATAATTCTACATAGGGACGAGGAAAAACATATGCTATACGCAAAGCCCCATATTCACAGTTCAATTGGCCTAGAAACCGTCGGCTTCAACCTGGCCGATGAACGAGGCATTTACGTTCACTGGAACCTGACGCCAGCAGAACTTTACGAGCAGGCTATACGCAATGGCGAGGCCGAAATTACAGCAGATGGCGCGATCCGCGTATTGACCGGGCAATATACGGGCCGCAGCCCGAAAGATAAGTTCTTCGTCAAACAAAGTCCATCCGAGGAGTTGATCTGGTGGGGCGACATCAACCAGCCGACGACCGGAGAGGTTTTCGATGCGATGCACAGTAAAGTGTTAGATCATCTTAGCCACCGCCAACACATCTACGTACATGATGGCTTTGCCGGGGCCGATGAAGCCTACCGGTTGCCGATTCGGATTGTGAGCGAAGTGGCGTATCATGCACTGTTTTCGTGGAATATGTTCCGCCGGGCAACCGATGAAGAACTGGCAAACCACAATCCAGAATTTAACGTGCTGGCAGCCCCCAGCCTGATCGCTAAGCCGGATGTCGATGGCGTGCGCTCCGGGACGTTCATTATTGCCAATCTTGAGCGCAAGATCATCATTATCGGCGGGTCGATGTACAGCGGTGAGGTCAAGAAGGGTATCTTTTCGATCATGAATTACCTACTACCGCAGCAGGGCGTCATGCCGATGCACTGCTCCGCGAATACAGATGAGGACGATAACACCGCGATCTTCTTCGGCCTGAGTGGGACGGGTAAGACCACCCTCAGCGCGGATGCCTCCCGCATCCTGATTGGTGACGACGAACACGGCTGGAGTGATAACGGGGTGTTCAACATCGAAGGGGGCTGCTACGCCAAGACCATCAACCTGAGTGCGGAAAACGAGCCGGAGATTTATTCTACAACCAAACGGTTTGGGACCATCCTCGAAAACGTACCGCTAACCAAGAAGCGCACCCCCAAATTTGACGACACACGCTACACACAGAACACACGCTGCTCTTACCCGATTCACTACATCCCCAATGCCAGCGAAACGGGCAAAGCCGGGCACCCACGCCATATTATTTTTCTAACGGCGGACGCTTTCGGCGTTTTGCCCCCGGTTTCTAAGCTCACCCCAGAGCAAGCCATGTACCACTTCATCAGTGGGTACACCGCCAAGATTGCCGGGACCGAGCGCGGCGTGACCGAACCACAAGCCACCTTTAGCGCCTGTTTCGGTGCGCCCTTTATGCCGCTACACCCGACGGTTTACGCCGAGCTACTCAGCGAAAAGATTCAAAAACACGGTAGCAACGTCTGGCTAATCAATACCGGTTGGACCGGTGGCGCGTATGGTGTGGGCGAACGTATGAGCCTGCCCTACACCCGCACAATCGTTAATGCGGTGCTAAATGGCGACTTAGATAAGGCCAATTTTGAGGAAGAACCATTCTTCGGGTTTACCATCCCAACCGAGATCGCCGGGGTACCATCCGAGATATTGAACCCGCGCAACACCTGGGCCGATAAAGACGCCTACGACGAAAAAGCCAAGTCGCTGGCAGCGATGTTCCGTGAGAACTTTGAACAGTTCAAAGGCCGCGCTAGCGAGTCGATACTAGAAGGCGGCCCGAAGGTCTAACAACCGATAGGGGCTAGCGATAACAGCAGCAAGCGGGCCGGGCATGATGAGCCGGCCCGCTTTTTAGTTTGACACCACCCTTATTTTTCAATATGATCAGCGCAGTATTTTATTGGAAGCAGTTTTCAAGATAATTTTATGCCTTCTGTAACGATCAGAGATGTGGCCCGCTATGCCGGGGTGGGGGTTGCGACAGTTTCGCGGGTGTTAAACGGTAACCAAAACGTGCGGGCAGATACCCGCGAACGTGTGTTACAAGCGATTGACTCGCTCAATTACACCCCAAATCTGGCGGCCCGCCAACTTTCTGGCGGTAAGACGATGGTGATCGGGGTCGTCACGCCCTACCTGACAATCCCGTCTTTTTCCGAGCGCCTCGCCGGGATACAACGGGTATTGTGGGATTCGCGGTATGACCTGGTATTACACAGTGTGCGCTCCCCGGAAAATTTAGAGGGTAAGCTGCGCCGCTTGCTACGTCAAAAGCGGATCGACGGCACCATCTTGTTATCCCCGCCGCCACTTGATAAAACCTTGTGGGACATCAACCCGGATATGCCGATCATCGTGCTTGATAGCCCGCATACCGCCACCGGGCATCCCACGATCATGATCGATGATCAAGCCGGGGGGGAGATGGTCGCCCGCTATCTGCTACAGATCGGGCACCAGCGGATCGGCTTTGTGGGGGATGAACTCGAAAGCATCTTCGGAGAAACTAGCAACAAACGTCGCTTTGACGGGTTCCAAGCTACATTAGCGATGGCCGGCCTCGATCTGCCGATGAAGTGGTGTCGGTTTGGCGAGATGGGCAGCGATACCGCCCGCCGGCAAGCCTGGGAAATTCTATCGCAAGCGGAGCGCCCCACGGCGGTATTTGCGTCTAGCGATGTGAAAGCGTTCGATGTGATCAATGTGGCGCGAGAAATGAACCTGCGTGTACCGCAAGACCTGGCGGTAATCGGCTTTGATGACATTGAGGCCGCCCACTACATGCAACTTACCACCGTGCGCCAATACCTACACGCGACCGGGGTACAGGCCGCCGACCTGATCCTGGCGTGGGTGCGCGATGACCGCATCCCGGAACAGGCGGTGTATCAACGTTCCGTGGATATTGTCGTGCGTAATACGACATAGTTTAACCAACAAACAGCACACAACAGAAGGACAATCATACACATGGCACAGATTTTGATCTGTGGGGCAGAAGCACAATCGGATCGCGTCTTGCGACAAGCCCAGGACTTGCTGGCGTCGGTGACGCTGGCAAAAGCAGGCGACGACCTGCAACAGGCCGTCGAAGCGAGCCACTTACTACTCGTTTTGATTGACACGGACCCGGTTCAGGCCGATGATTTGATCGCGGCAGCGCGTCATGCGGGGCGGCGAGTGTTGCCAGTGCGCGTGGCAGCCGATGGCGTGGCTCCGCCAGCAGCCTTACTCGAACATCCGCTAATCGAGCTAGCAGATGCGTCGGATGATGATCCCGGCTGGGATGTGCTGCGCGGGGCGCTTGCGTTTTCCCTGGGCGATACGGCCACTGCCCAACGCCTGTATAACGCGGCGCGGCGCGGCTATGTGGGTGCCGATAACCGCGCCGGCGAAGCGGTCGCTATGGAGGGTATCGGCGGCTGTTATGCCCGCTTGGGGGACTATGGCCAGGCGCTCGTGTACTACAATCAGGCGCTACCACTGGTTCAAGCGCATCAGCCGCCAACCGGGGAGGCGCGGCTTTCTCTGACGATAGGGCATATGTACGCCAGCCTGCGCCAACGCGACGACGCCATCGAGTGCTACGAACAGGTCACGCCGCGCTACGAGGCGCTAGGCGATGCCTTGGGCGCGGCGTTATCGCTGGTCAATATCGGGCGCTTACGAGAAGAATTGCAGGACCCTAAAGCGGCATTAGCCGCATATCGGCGGGCGGCGAAGCTACTGCACGAGATTAACGCATCGCAGATCGAAGCAACGGTCTTAACTAATATCGGGGCGATCTACGCCCGTACCGGCAAGCTCAAGCGTGCCCTGGAGACGTATCAGCAATCGCTCGCTCTGCTTGAAGCGGACGGCAACACCCAGGGCCGGGCGGTCACGCTGAACAATATCGGTCGGGTTTACGACCAACTCAACCAGCACAAACGCGCCCTAGAAACCTACCAGGCGGCCTTGCCGCTATATGCACAGATGCAGAACATCAGCGGCGAAGCGATCACCCATTACAATATCGGGCATCTGTATTACCGGCAGGGAGATTTAGATGCAGCCGAACGGCATATCGCCAAAAGTGTTGCCCTGGAAGAAAAGCTAGGGCACCCGGATATGGATGAGGATCGCCGCTTCTTGAACCAAATCCGGGCGTTACAGGCCGAACGCGACCAACACGCCACCGATAGTTAATCGGACCGTGATAGGGGTAGCGCAACCCGAAAGCGACTCCCTTCGCCGGGGGTGCTGCTGGCGATAATCGTCCCCCCATGCGCAACAATGATCTTCTGCGCAATCGCCAGCCCAAGCCCGTTATTGCCGTCCGTCATCTGACGGCTGGCATCGGCCCGATAGAATCGCTCAAAGATATGCGGCAGGTGTTTTGGGGCGATCCCGACGCCGTTATCTTGTATCACGATGGTGGCCCGGTCATCTGCTACGGCGGTTTCGATGCGGATCATACCGCCGGATGGGGTATGCTGGATGGCGTTTGTCACGATTTTGGTCAGGGCTTGATTGATATATTCTTGGTCGGCCTGTAACCAGATCGCACGGGGTGATAACGCCCATTGGATGGTGTGCCCCTTCTCGGCTAGCGGGCCTTGTTGTTCCGTCACAATTTGGGGTAGTACGTCGTTGAGGTCGAAGTGTGTAAACTTATAGTTCGTTTTGATGTCTAGCTCGGTCATCTCAAATAAGTGGCTAAGCAATTGGGTCAGTTGGGCTAAGTTGCGTTCGATGCTTTCTATCCGTGACAAATGCGCGGGCGCGGTGATTCCACGGCGTAGCAAATAGAGCGACGTGCCCATTGTGGTTAGCGGGGTGCGTAAATCGTGAGAGGCATTCGCCAGAAAATCGCGTAGCACGCGCATTTTTTCACGCTCGATGCTCAGTTGTAGCTTGCGCTGCTCGTTTTGGTGGCTTTCGGTGACATCCCAGCTAATATTCACAACACCGATAGGGGTTCCGTCCGTATCGCAAAGCAGGTGGTTCTGGAACGTCACTTCGAGGCGCTGGCCGTTTTTATGCCGGATGAGTGCATTCCCGATGTCGGCTTGCACTTGGCGCAATTGTTCCAGCCGGTGATGTGCAAAAGCTCGCATGTCTGGGTCGATAAAGCCCACATCTAGCGCGTTTTTGCCGATCACTTCCTCTGGGCTATACCCGTAAGAGGTTTGGGCGTGTTGGTTCCAGTAGAGGATGGTACCGTCGAAGGCGAACGCGACGACGCTTTCCTTGATCTTATCCAGAATTTGCTGGTAAAGGCCGGGGTTGTTACGGTCCAGTTGATCCGAAATGAGCTTGAGGAGCGTTTCTTCGGAGATATTTTGTTTATTTACAAGTTGTTGCAGTTGCAAGCGCAGATTATCGTCCACAATGTACGTCACCAATGTTTTAATCACACATATAGTTTGTACACTATCGTAATATCGCGTAAATGCCAACCATGTATATCATAGTAAGGGTATAACATTTATATATTATAACGTGTTAATGTGATACACTTTTAATACATTAGTATAATATTATTTCGGGAGCATACGCCAATGCCCCCAAAATAAACCTGAGTGACCTAGGCGGGTTCGCCGCGCCACAGCTTAACCAGGTTGCGGGCCGAATGCGAGAAAACGAGATCGAACTCGGTATAGTAGAGCAACATCTCTTTTGATGTGATTTCGATACCGGTTTCTAGCAGGATTTCCGCACGATGTGCTTGATACGTCTGATCATCGAAGCGACGTTGTGCGATTTCCTCCATGATGTGGTTAGACCCGGCTCCCTGCGAAAACTGTTCTTTGCGCCGCCAGGCGACATTATCCGGGACGATCTCACTGAAAGCCTGTCGCAGAATCCACTTTTCGGTTTGGGTTTCTGGGTGAATCTTGTGTTCTCGTGGGATTCGCATCGACAATGCGATCAGTTCGGTATCTAAGAAGGGAACCCGCGCCTCGATGCTGTGGGCCATCGTCATTCGGTCACAGCGTTGCAGGTTGCAGTTGTGCAGGCTGGCTGTGAGTTCGACCAGTTCGTCGGTGAGGGCGTCGTCATCGAACTGCTTGAGGTAGTGATACCCGGCGAACAACTCATCGGCTCCTTCACCGGTCAGGACGACCGTCACGTATTGCCGGGTGAGTTTTGCGAGGAAGTAGTTCGGGATGGCGCTGCGGACTAAGGTCGGGTCGAACGATTCCAGGTGATAGATAATTTCCGGTAGCGCCTCCAGGATTTCCGCTTCGGTGTAAACATACTCATGATGCTGCGTGCCGAGTTTTTCGGCGGCAAGGCGGGCATGTTCTAAGTCCTGGCTGCCCTCAACCCCAACAGCGAACGAGTGAACATCCGGGTTTTGCTGTGCGACCAACGCCGCGACAATGGTACTATCCAGGCCACCACTCAGATAAACGCCGACTGGCACATCGGACATTAACCGCTTTTGAACCGCCCGCGTCAACGTCTCGCGGATTTCGCTTACCTGCGGGGGGATGCTGCCCGCCGGGGCTTGTGCGATTGCTTTGAGATCGTAGTAGGCGTGGAACTCCCCCTGATAGTAATAGTGCCCTGGTGGGAACTCGTGCAACTCGTCTACCAGTTGGTGCAGGCTTTTCATCTCGGATGCAAAGTAGAGCGTGCCATCTTGCCAACCGTAGTACAACGGCTTGATGCCGATGGGATCGCGTGCCAGGAAAATCTCGCCCGTTTGGGTATCGTAGACAGCCAGTGCGAACATGCCATCTAGCATTTGCACGGTGCGCGGGCCATATTTTTCAAATAGTGCGAGAATCGCCTCGCTGTCGGAATCGGTCTGATAGGGATAATCCGGTAGTTGTTGGCGGATGTCGCGATGGTTGTATATCTCGCCATTGCTGATCAGGTAATAGCGTCCATCGGGTGTTTGCAACGGTTGCTGACCATGCGCGATGTCAACGATAGCTAGGCGCGTATGCCCCAGGATCACGTCGTGTATTTCGATCTGATCGGTATGGTCCGGCCCTCGGTGGGTCAATAACGATAAATTCTCATCTAACTCGTGCGCCGTTGGTCCACAGACGCCTAAAATACCACACACGGGTGGTTCAACTCCCTAATAATACTAGCTTTCGATTTGTAATCCTCGTGGAGTGAGGATGAACTCAATGCGATCCAGGATATAGTCGATGATAACGGCCAAGGCCGCCGCCGGAATCGCACCCAATACGATAAACGAATCGACCGTCATTGACAAGCCGCTGGCGATGGGTGTTCCTAAACCGCCAGACCCAACAAAGGCCCCTAGTGTAGCTGTCCCGACGTTAATGACCATGCTCGTTCGGACCCCCGCCATGATCACGCTGCTGGCGATGGGTAGCTCGATCTGCAATAGAATTTGTGAGGGTGTCATGCCCATCCCGCGTGCGGAGTCGATCACGAAGCGATCCACGGCTTCTAGGCCCGCAATGGTGTTGCGCACCACCGGCAGCAAGCCATAGGCAACCAGGGCGATGATCGCAGGCCAGAAACCGAACCCGATAATCGGGGCCATGAAAGCCACAACCGCAATCGTGGGGACGGTCTGCCCACTGTTAACCAGATTATTGACCAATGGCAGTATCTCACGGAAGTTTTCGCGGGTGACGACAATCCCGAATAATAACCCTGCCGGGATGGTGATCAGCGAGGAAACAAAAACCAGCTCCAGGTGTTGTGCGCTGAACTCGATCACGGTGGCAGCGGGGTGAACAAGCTGCGAACTCGTCGGGAACAGCAGCCCTAGCAGGAAATCCCACAGGGGTTCGTGCCCATAGATCGACCACGACAGCAGGAATGTACCGATCACACGGATAGCGGGTTTGATGAGTTTATTGGCGGAATCTTTCAGAAAGACGAACAGCGCAAACTCGACGCCTGCATATAGCAGCGTAAAGACCCACAACGGGATACCCGTATTGATCGGGACAATATCCAGGACGGTAGACGAGCTAAGGCCGACCGTCAAAACCCATAAATCCAACGACAGCGAAGCACGCGGATAAAAACGACCGAGTGTTTCCTCAACGCGAGTGACGAACTGGTTTTCGATCGTCCCTTCGCGGTAAGTCATCACCAGGCTATCCGGGTTGATCGTCAAAGCCTGGAGGGGCGTGAGGTTTTCAAATAGGAACTGTGCCAGGGGGGAGCCATTCGCGCCTTCCTCACGGCTGGTATAGACTTCCTGTTCGCCTTCCGGGATTAACTCTGGCACGTACCGCCCAAACTGCCAGCGTTCGTCGGTGGTGGTGTAAACCAGCGTGGTTTCGGCGTCGGCAGCAATCGCACCGGTGATGGTGTCGCGGTCGTTCAGCGTAGCGTTGATGATCGGGCGCTGTAACCGGCCTATCATGGTTTCCGGATCGGTGTCGTCCCCCTCATAGGTCACGCGGATGCGCTGTTCTTCGATGGTGATCTCGGTGACAATCGGGACCGCATCAAATATGCTGGCAGCGACCGGGTTTTCGGTCCCCGTAGTGAACGTTCCGGTTACGGCATCTTCTGGCACAAACGGCGTCTCATCATAGCGGAAAGTTCCGTTGGTCACCTGTAGTCGGACGGTGTTTTCGGCGTCGGCAGGTTCGGCTTGTAGGGCGAAATCGGCGGGAAAGCGTTGCTGATCTCGCAGGGTGATCACCTGGAAGCCGAGCAGGAAGATAGCAGCAGTAATTCCTAGCCAGATCAAGGCAGCCCATGGTATACGGGCCGTTTGCTGGTTTTGTGCTTCCACCATTACGACATCTCCCCGCTACCATTAGACATGGTATCTGGATCGTAGGAAGCCAGGTCTTGCAGGGCTTTTAGCGTGATAGTACCGACGAGCTTACCATTAGACTTCACAACCGGCGTCACCCGGAACCCACGCGCCACCATCGCGCTGAGTGCTTCGCGGGCGGTGGCGTCCTCTCGCACCGAAATATCAACCCAGGAGGCCTCATACATCACGTCTAGCAAGGAAGTATTCTCCCGGATTTCTTCGCGGTCGATCCAGCCCTTCAACATATGATTATCATCGACTATGAAAATAGAGTTGGCTTTGTAATCCTCAAAACACTGTTTGGCGTACTCGATGGTAGAATCCATGGTGCAATAGGGCGGGTTCGGTTGCATCAGGCTGCTGATCTTAACCAGCCCCAGGCGCTTGAGCGTGCGATCTGTGCCGACAAAATCGCGCACAAAGCGGTTAATCGGGTGGGCCAAGATGGTATCGGGCGTGTCGTACTGGACAAGATGCCCATCGCGCATAATGGCGATGCGATCTCCCATTTTGATCGCTTCATCAATATCGTGGGTGACAAAGATGATCGTTTTCTCAACCGTTTCTTGAATTTGCAAGAACTCCGCTTGTAACACCTCGCGGGTGATGGGGTCTACTGCGCCGAACGGCTCGTCCATCAGCATAATCGGCGGATCGGCCCCGAGCGCCCGCGCCACACCGACGCGCTGCTGTTGCCCACCGGAAAGCTGCCGGGGGAACTTGTCGCGGCTGATGTCGGGGTCTAGCCCGACCAACTCCAGCAGTTCATCGACACGTTTCTGAATCCGCGATTCTTGCCAGTTAAGTAAGCGGGGAACAATCGCGATATTGTCGGCAATGGTCATATGCGGTAACAGGCCGATCTGCTGGATGGCATAGCCGATCTGCCGTCGCAGTTCTTCCGCCTCGATTTCCGTGTTCGGTTGGCCATCAATCAGGATTTCGCCCTTGGTGATGTCGATCAGGCGGTTGATCATGCGCATACTGGTAGTTTTCCCACACCCGGATGGGCCAATCAGCACGCAGATTTCGCCTTTATGCACCAACAGATTCAGGTTATCGACCGCCCGAAAGCCATTTGGATACTGTTTGACAACGTTTTTGAATTCGATCATATTTAGTCTCCCATGTTGTCGATTTATTAACGCTGAATACCGGGGGAAGTGAACAAGCCTTCGATAATTTGAAGGAATGTGTCCAGCGCAATCGCCAGGATAACAGCGGGGATTGCCCCTAAAAGAATCAGGTCTACTGAGGTGGTATTGACACCAAGTAAGATGAAGTCGCCAAGTGCCCCCGCGCCAATAATCGACGCTACGGCAGCGATTCCGACCAACGCGATCCCCGCATTACGAACCCCTGCCATAATGATAGGGAAAGCCAACGGTAGTTCGATCTGGAAGAATATCTGCGAGTCGGTCATGCCCATACCGCGCCCAGAGTCGATGATCGCTGGGTCCACATTTTTCAGCCCAGCGTAGGTATTACGCACCAACGGTAGCAATGAATACAACGTGAGCGCGATAATCGCCGGGGCGGTGCCAATCCCAGAGACCCCCAGGTTACGAATCGTCAGGTCGCTAAAGCTGCGGCTACCCAATACATTGTTCGCGCCCAGCACAACCAGGACCAACAGCCCAATAGATGAAAGCGCAAACAGAGCTAAACGGCTATAGCGCAACCAGGATACAGTGCGCACTTGGTCTAACTGGCGATCTAACCATACCAGGAACAGTACCGCCACATACCCCAATAACACCAGAATCAAGGCCGGGCGCAGGGTGGTATCCAGGAACACGTTCAATACCGACCGGAATCCGAACGTAATCAAGATAATGGTGAATAGGCTCATCGGGATAAACATCAGGATGAAAACCAGAACAAACGAGGCCGGTTTGATACGTTCTGGCAGTTGGTTTTGAACACTAGCAATTCCAAAAAATGCAGCCAGCGCGATAGCCAACGTCACCACGAAAAATATCAGAACATCGGAAAACATTTGATCACCCAGGCGTGCCAGCGGCACCAGCAACAGCCCGAATAATGCCAGGCTAGGGATCGTTTGGATGATGCCGACAGCGTATAGGATAATATCTTCCATGCGTTCGTCACGCGCTGCCCACAGGCCAAGCGCAATCCCGACGACCAACCCGGCAGCCAGTGCAATCAACACGAATACCAGATGCTCGATGAACCGTTGGCCTAGCGTTTCGCCGCGCTGCGAGAACTCGACCAGGATCGAGTAAATATCCAGGCCACCATTCACAAGAAATAAAAGCACTAAACCAACCCCTGTGACGCTGGCGATCACACGTTGCCAGGTGGGGACATTTTCTTCAATTAAATCTCTTAAACCGCCAAATAAGATGATATATCCGCCCAACAAGCCTAGCGCAACTGCGGTTGAGGTCAAGATACGCGGGTTGCTGATGCGGGTACCTTCCTCAAAGAATGTATCTGTATTGGATAGAAGTTGTGTCGCGGCCCCTGTGGGCAGAAGCAATGTGAGGAAGATCAGCAAATTCCCGACAATTACGAGAATCCAGCCGCGCCGTTGGCGTTGCCCTTGGAAGGCCACTGCCAGCGGGACAAGCGCCAGAATAAAGAGGATGATATATCTCAGATCGCCCTGAATTTCAAAAAGGTTGATAGAGATACCGGAAGCTAAGCGGTTTGGTTTAACTTCTAAAAGAGGAAAGAAGAAAAAACCAAACGCCGCAACGAGACTCCCCAAAATGGAAATGCGATTGCTGCTAATGGTACGACCTCCTATCTTGTAATGTAGACAAGCTGGTAATGAAACTTGCAGAAAGCCAGGCAAAAGCCGGCTCTCTGCACAGTTTATGGGCGGGTAGGTTGTGTACCTAGTAGGTGCCCTTAGTGCGCTGAACTAGCCGTCGATGAAACCATTTTCTGCTAGCCAGGACTCCGCAACATCACGCGGGTTTTCGCCGTCTACCTCAACGCGAGCGTTCAGCGTTTGGAGGGTGACGGTATCCATCGCACGGAAGATCGGGCTTAGGATACCGGCGATCTCCGGGTTGCTGCGAATCACTTCACCACGGAAAACCGGGGTCGGGGCGTAAATCGGCTGGGCACCAAGCGGGTCTTCCAGCACAACAAAGTTGTAAGCCTGGAGTGCGCCGTCGGTGGCATAAGCCATCGCCATGTTCACACCGTTAGCACCTTCGTTGAGGGCCTGCTCGGTTTGTGCGGGGGTGCCGCCAGCGATGATAAGCAACTGATCCTCAGTCATATCGAAGCCGTAGGTCTGCTCGAAGGCCGGGATACCATCGGGGCGCTGTGCGAACTCGTCGCCGGTTGCCATGTAAACTTCACCACCGGAGTTCACGTAGTCTGCCAGGTCGGTTGCCGAGTACATATCATTTTCCTCTGCAAATTCGGCAGTGACAGCAAAGGCGTAGGTGTTGTTGGCGGGGGTTGGTTCTAACCAGATCAGGTCGTTAGCAACCGCGTCAAATGAGCTGACCAGGGCGTAACCTAGAATACGATCCCCATAGGCTTCTTCTGGGATATTTGCCCATTCAACATCGTTGAAGTAGTTGTAAAGCGCAGTACCGGTGTACTCCGCGTAAACGTCAATTTCGCCGTTGACGAGTGCATCACGGTTGACCTGTGTACTCCCCAGGTTGGTGCGATCCTCGACATTGTAACCAGCATCTTCTAACGCAGCTAAGATAATCTGCCCCAGAACGATCTGCTCGGTAAACTGCTTGGATCCAACTCGAATAGCGTCATCTTGTGCAGCGACGAATGATCCGAAAGAACCCAGAACCATGACCACTACGAACAGAATCGAGATTGTTTTACGCATATACTGTAATCTCCTATGCTTGGTAAACTAAAAAGTAATGTTAGACGCCAACAGTCATGCGCTTGCACGCATATTCGTGACGAATACATTCGTAAAAAACCAATATGTCGCATCATTGGTAGAGAACTGCCCCACTCAAACCTATATCAGTCGATCAGCATGTGCCAACGCTGAGACCTGTCACACGTCAAATGTTATGTGTAGCAGGAGGTTTAGCTGAGACAAAACAACTTCTGTGAGTATTACTCACGTAAAAAGATTATAAGCTATCGTATGATGAATAACAAGGCAATCAGATTAAGTAGGGTTTAAAAACCACCGATTATTGGCGATTTACACGGCTTTGCGAAGCTAATATAGCCAAGACACATCCTAATTAACACCTTATTTTGCTATACAATCGCTTACCGGGTAGATGCCGCTTCAGTTTGAGCGTAACAAATTAGTTGGGCAGATCGGGAATGGGAATGACAACAAAGTCGTCGGCAGCGTCGGTTGCTGTTGTGGCTTGTACGGGTAAAAGTGTGCCGTCTGGCAAGGCCCACCCGACCCGCACCGCGACCGCATCCGTTACCGGCGCGAAAAAGCGGGTGATCACGGTCTCGTCTGGTTGCCAAGCGGGGACGGGAGCATACCCGCCCAGCGGCACCCCGTCGAATTGATGCCGGGTCGTTCCGTCTGGGCCTAACAGATGCACAAACAGCGATGGGGATATATTGGTGACGGTATCTAGCTGCCAGGCCAACGCAATACTCACGCCGTCCGGTTGTGGTGTGATCCCGTAGCCGGTCGCAGTCACGACCCCACCGAAGCGTATCGAATGGGGTTCGGTGGGCGCAACCGGGCGACGGTCGAAGCGCAAAAGCCGATTATCGTTGGCCCGCCCCGCAGACACAAACGCATGATCGCGCCATAAGGTTTGTTCTTGCCAATTCGCCGCATCTGCCGGGGGGAACCACGTCAACAGGTAGAACGGCTGCGCGGGTTGCCAGGCCAACGCCCGATCCCAGCGGGTGCGGGCAAAGGGATGATCGGGGTCGGTGGGCGCGTGGGCGCTGACAATGGCACTATCGCCCACTTTTTCTAGCCATGTTTCGCTGGTCATGGTGTAGACAATGCCATGATCTGGTATAGCCCGCGCCAGGGCTTGTGCCCGTTCATGTTCTAACGAAGGATAGAGAACCGGTAAGGCCAATAAGCTCGCCAACGCCAACACCCCCAGCGGATACGCGGCCCGTTGTAGTGCCGGGTATAACAGCGATACACCGCCCACCAATAAGCCGATCACAAGCAAGATGTGGATAACGGCATCTAGGCCGGAGGCTTTCTGGGCAAGTGCGATTTTGAAGTCCTGCCCCGCTAACAAATATGTGAAATGACCATAGACTGCGCTCAGGCGTGGGTCGAACATCACTTGCGTATCGAGGCCGGTCGCGACGTTATCCATCGGGCCGGGGTAGGTTGCCAGCAGGTCATTCGGCCACGTCGTATAATTGAATAGCGCCCCTAGTAATCCCACAAAACCGGAGACCGCCGCAAGCGGGGCAATCCCCCACCACAGGGCCGGGCGGTCCCAGGCGCGGGTGATGATCGGCAGCCAGAACACCGCAAACAACGGTTCAACCGGGACCATGAAGCGCGGCCCCCATACGATACCACCGTGCCAACTCCACCAGCTAGCAAAGCCCAGTACATTCGCCAGAATTAATAACAAGAAAGTGATCGCTGCTCCCCGGTTTGCGCGGACCACCCCACCCCACCCGAACAGGCTGAGCAATGCCAGGGGTGTATAAACGAAATACCCCCGGTAACTGCTGAACAACAGGCCAAACACCCCCTCATGGATAGGATGGATAAACCCTTCGTTAGCGCCAAGGTTGTAGCCGGTATTGAACGGGTCGCCAAAGCGAAGGTAGTTGTAACCGCCTAAAGCAGCGATCACCGCTAAGGTAGGCAGGGCGAAGGCCCAGGCGTGCCACCAACGCCAGCGGCGCGGGTCTAAGCCGAGCAGCCACAACCCGACGATTGGCACAAATAGCGCAAAGATCGTGTTGATGGCAATCGTCAAGCCGCTACACACACCGGCTACTAGTGCCCATTTATACCCCGGCTTGGCTTGATAGCGTAACACCGCCAAAACTGAGGCCGTCAACAGGAAGGCCGTTGCCGGTTTGCCGAAAAGCGTTTGTGTATAGGGCAGCGCCAACGTCCCCAGGCCGAACAAGGCGGCTACCGTCAAGCTGGCCCGGCGGGGGAACCCCAACCGAACGCCAATCTGTGCGAGCAGTAGCGCGGTGAGGGTTGTCAGAATGGGGTTGAGAAGTAGCGCCGTCGGGATGGTGGCCCAAAACCGATCAAACAGATCGGCAAAGGCGACCAGGGGCACCAACAGAACCGAGGTCAGCACCCCCTTTTTGGCGTGGTAAGCATTATCCACACCGAACACTTTTAACACGTCAAAATCTAAAGCGGCGGTATGCCATTCATACGCAGCGATAGACTCGATGTGTGGTTCGCCATGACGGACAAACGTTGTCGTCACTGCCAGTATGCTGTTCTCATCAACGGAGTAGGTTTCCCCGACAAACAGCAAGATATACACACCCAAGAGCAAACATGCTAGCCCGATCAGATGGTGCCTAGGGATAGTTGGGGTGGGTGTCATGGCAGTAGGTTTGGCCTATCACTAAAGCATATCGGCTGAATTCTATCGGTCCGACCGTTATCTGTATACCCAAATCTACGGTAAGCATGGGGTGATCGCATCAAGGCGTGACGAACTAAAAAACACGTCAAACCGAGGTAGGATAAGGATAGGGTCTGTGTGTCCTCTTACGCCGCACATACAACCAGCCAAAACAGGAGTACACAGCGGTAAGCTCCCACAAAACACCCCTTGCAGATGTCAAAAAAATAAGTGACGACTCCGGTAAAGATTAGGATATCGTGGGGCTTCACCCCACCCCTTTTTCCAGAAAAAGTGGACAAAAAGCGTTCATTTTGTCATCCAAGATGAAGGTTTAGACGATTTTTTGTGAAAATCTTCGATTTTCACAGATAAAGTTTTGGTCAAGTTTTTGGGGGTTCGGGGGTGAAGCCCCTGAGCAGTTACAAAATTAATGTAATTGTTAAGCGATGGTCCCGGAGCGCGTCAAGCGCGGGGATGGGCTATCGAAGCCCGGTTGCCGCGATTGTTTTGGTGATCTGGCGTTGTGCGATCAGAAAGATCGCTAAAGTGGGCAACGTCATCATAAGCGTGGACGCCAAAACTTCGGGCCAGGGCAAGCCCTCATCGGCATTTTGGCTGAGAAAGTGAATACCAATCTGCACGGTGCGCATACGAACTTCATTGGTAATGATTAAAGGCCACATATACTGGTTCCAAGCATCCAAAAACGAAAAGATCACAAAGGTGGCGATGGCCCCGCGATTCATCGGCACGACGATTTCCCATAAAAATTGCCAACTAGACACGCCATCAAGTTTGGCGGCGTCATGATAGTCTTGTGGTAGTGTCTTGAAGAACTGCCGCAACAAGAAAACGCCGAACGCACTGGCAAGAAACGGGATCGTCAGGCCAGCGTAGGTATTGGCCCAGCCAAGGTTGCTGATCAGTAGAAAATTGGGGACCCAGGTCAGTTGGAAAGGGACCATTAAACTGACTAAAACGATGTAGAAGAGCGTATCACGAGCCGGAAATCTTAGAAACGAAAAGGCGTAGGCCGCCAGGATGCCCGAAAGGGTTTGAAAGACGACAATGACACCGGTTTGTATGATGCTGTTAATCAAATAGCGGGGCAGGGGTTGGGAGTTCCAAGCTCGGATGTAATTAGAGAAGCTCAAGTTTTGCGGTAGCAAGCTGGCGGGAGATGCGAAGAAATTATTGGCGGA
>DAOTUA010000040.1:0-5698 GCA_034437355.1 Anaerolineae bacterium
CCAACTATCCTGGACATCCAGGCGCACCTCGACAACGGCTGAACTGGCGAGTTGATCTGCAAGGCGGGTGCTACCTGTCGCCTGGACAATACCGCCTCGGTTGGTGGCTGTCTCCCCGATGGTGGCAACCTCCCCCTGGAGGTAACCCTGCCGTTCGACGTTGACGCCTTCGGGAGCGATGAGGGCAGGCATCCCTACTGTTAAAGTATTGGCGGCTGCCCTGGGAACGTAGACTACGGCATCCGGGGCCGTGCCCGATGCGGTATCTAACGGTTGGACGGCGGCGATAACATCGCCCTGCTGGATAATATTACCCGGTGCTACCGCGACACGTTGAACCTGACCCGGTTCCACAACAACAATGGAAATTGTCTGGGCTTGCTCTGGCGCGTAAATCCGGGCGATCTCGTCGCCCCGGTCAAGGTTGTCTCCGTCTGTAACGGATACAGTGTCCACACGTCCGCCAACCAGGGCGAGCACATGAGTTGTTTCTGATGGGATGAGATACCCAGGGGCGGCAGTGGTCTCGGTTAGCTCGCCCATGATCCCCCAGACCAACCCGGCGATCACAATCACGCCAAAGCAGGCCAGCAGTAGCCAGGCACGGAGCGGGGTAATCTGTAAAACCTGATCGAGTTGTTCTGGTGACGCTAGCCGTTCCAGGGCGGCACGCCGGAAAAGTCTTTTCTTATCCAGAAAGATTCCTTAATTACAATTCATAACCATATAAATTGATTTTGCGTGTATATAATATGCCTACTAGTATGACCCAGATTCAATGTACACGCAAAAGCGATATGCTGAATATTCCATGTAAAATTGCTTGACCAATCAAAAGAACTGTATATACTGATCTCATAGATATAAACTTGTTAATACATCATATAGAGAGAAAACATGGCTATTGAAAGCGCAAAAGCAGCCCTCAAGCGTATGTTGACCGACTCGGAATTTGCCGCCAAGGTAGACAAAGTACGCGACAACGAGGAAGCCCTGAAGGCCCTTATGCAATCGGAAGGCTACGACTTCACCGAAGAGGAATTCGTAACACTCGCCAAAAACGGCACGCTTCAGGACCAACTGATGGCCTACGGGCAGGATCAAAACGAAGAACTATCAGATGAATTGCTAGAAATGGTAAGCGGTGGGTCGATTTCGTATGGCGGTACAATGGGTATTACAAGCATAATCGATATAATTTTTGACATTATAAGCTGGAGCCAGCAGCAATGACCGGTGCTACGGGAGCCGCAACGGATGTTTTCCAGCAATCCCTTCCAGATGATAACCTAGTGCCAGTTTTTTCTCCATCCTCACCAACCCATACTGCTTGAAATTTCTTGACCGTCAAAAAAAAACAATATATACTGTTTTTGTAGATATAGCTAAATTAATACTGTAAGAGGAAAAGCAATCATGGCGATCGAAAGCGCAAAAGTAGCCCTCAAACGTGTGATGACCGACGAGGAGTTTGCTGCCAAGCTAGACGAACTACGCGGCGACCAGAAAGCCCTGGATGTCTTTATGCAGGCAGAGGGCTACGACTTCACGGAAGAGGAGTTCATGACCCTCGTCAAGGACGATATACCCAAGGACCAAATGCTGGCCTACGGACGGGGCCAAACCGAAGAGCTACCCGATGAACTGCTAGAAATGGTAAGCGGCGGTACAGCGGGTATGCAAAATGCGTTCGATATAGATATGGAACTGGACGATCCTGCTATGATTGCGGCATGGTCAGGCGTAACAGGCGTGTTTCTAATTGGTGTTGCGGCAGCAGTAGCGGCTGCGTTCTAAGTGCTATCGGCCTCATCACATCTCATTTGTATGGTGCCTCTGCAGAGGCACTTATGTTTTTAGCAACCACGTCAAAGCGATAACCTGTGTCAGATTTTTCTCTATCCCCTGTTAACCGTACCGCCCTATGGACCCTCGCCGCCCGCGCCACCGAACAGACCCAACCACAGCCTATCCTGCTAGACACCACAGCGGCAGCCTGGCATAGCCAGCTAGCCGAACAGACCGACCTGCTAGCTGACGTGGCGAACCCGCCGGTGGTACAGTTAAACACAGTGATCCGGTCGGCCTTATTAGACCAATTGGTCAAAAAGTACCGTCAGCAACAGCCGAATATACAGGTTATCGAACTGGGGGCGGGGCTTTCTACGCGGCGGCAACGGCTGGGGGTGACGGTAGAAAACTGGTTGCTGGTGGATATGCCCGCCATGCTGGAGCTACGGGCCACACTCTCCGAGGAAGACGAGCGGGTAATCGCCGCCTCTGTGACGGCGGACGGCTGGCAGCAGCACTTAACCGCGCCATCGGATGCGCCGCTGTTGTTTGTGGCCGAGGGCTTGCTGATGTACCTGCAACCAGCCCAGGCGCGTAAACTGATCGAGCAACTGACGGTCCATGCCCCCGGCGCGCCTTTTCTGTTTGATATCCTGGGGGCGCGGGGTGTGCACAGCAGCGCTTTTATCTTTGAGCGGGCCGGGGTACAGGCCCAAACGTATTACGCCTTCCCGGCGGATATTCCAGATTTGGGTGTGGATGTTGTGCGCCTGCACATGCCGTTACTGGCGTTCAAGGGGCGGCAGTTGGCGGTACAGGCTACACCCATCACGCAGGAGGAAGCGCCGTTAATCGCGCAGGTAGTGGATGCTCATTTACGGCAACAACCGCCGCAGCCCCCACCGGATAAGGTTAACGCCCCCGCTATCGACATCCCCAACAACTATCCCACGCCGGGAACACCGGGTATCTGCTATTACGACCAACTCCACACCACCGATAAAACGTTTACGCATGGCACGCACCGCGCCCGCACCCCAGCGGAAACGCTGGAATATATCCGGCCTAATTTCTCGTGGGCGGGAATTACCCGCGTGGCTGATATCACACACCTGGACCGAATCGGCATCCCGGTGACGTTGGTAATCCGCCCAAATGGGCGCGTGCTGTCCAACTCAACAGGTAAAGGTGTAACGTTAACGGCAGCGACGGTTTCCGGCGTAATGGAATCTATCGAAGCGTTCCATGCGGAAATGCTGCCCGTCCCGACGACGGTCGCCACCTACGACCAGATCACGACGACTTACCCGTCAGTGTCTCCGCTAGCGTTACAGCGCACACGCGATAACATCTATACCCCTCGGATGGCGTTACACTGGTTAAAAGCATGGGACTTGATCAACGACGTAGAAACAATGGTCCCGGCAGATGCGATGTTGTTACAGTATCTAGAGCCAATGCACATGATATTGGTATCGTCAAATGGGTTGTCATCTGGCAATACGTTTCTAGAAGCGGTGGCTGCCGGATTGCATGAGGTGATCGAACGTGATGCCACTACCGCCTTCCAGGCACGCTGGAACCTGTTGGGCGTGCCACCGTCACGGGTGCGGCTGGGAGCCATCGAATCGGCCTTACTCCAGGAGTTAATCGGACAATGCCAGCAGGCCGAAATCGAGGTGATGCTATTTGACAGTACCAGCGATATTGGCGTCCCCACCTACATTGCGATTATGTACGATCGGCGGGATCGTTCGGGGGTGGTCGCCAGTGGGTACGGGGCACACCTAGACCCGGAAGTCGCGGCTTCGCGGGCAATCACGGAGGCGGCCCAGGGCCGGGCGGTGGTCATTGCTGGGTCGCGGGATGAATTTTTCAAGCGTCGCCAGTTAACCGACCAGAGCGGACCAAACCGCCGGGCACTGATTGAGCAAGTCAGCGCTGTTCCCGAAACGGAAGATATGCGGGTTCAAAACCTAGCGACGGGCAGTTTTGAAGGGGATATTAAGCTATTGTTGGCCCGGTTGCAGGCAGTTGGGATCGAACAGGTGCTTGTGCGGGACTTGACCGCGCCAAATTTGCCGATTTCTGTGGTGAGCGTGGTTGTCCCCGGCCTGGATGGTTACCTGTTTGAATCCGGTACGCTTGGCAGGCGGGCACAACGCTTCCTGCGCAGTGCTAGCACACTCTGTGCACCGTAGCGAGTCAAGTCTCTTGTGTTTGTTCGCGGTGGAGTTTGGCCCGCATCAGCATTGCTTTCAGATCTAGTAAGGTGTTGAACCCGGCTTCGTAATACCATTGGTTGAAGGGAACAGCGGTCCGCCAGCCGGTAGCGTGTGCATGTTCTAGCACCAGGTCGTGCATGTTTTCCTCGTGGTAGTCACTTTCCCAAAAATCAGGATGGGCGGTATCGACGGCGGCGGCTTGTTCGGCGGCGCGGTTGGCCCAGGTATTATACTGATTGGTCAGTTTGAGCAAATCTAGGACGGGGCCGACATTGCGATCGTGCAGGTGGTTGGTAAGGAAGGACTGGTGCAGGTGGCGCAGGGTGGCATTTTCCCGCATGAGGCGGTCAAAGTCGCTTGGGAGCAGGTCGTTATCGCGTAGCCACGCCTCAAGGTCCTCGGTGGTGCGTAGCTGGAAGCGAATACGAAAGCGCCGTTTTTCGGCCTGGGTGCGTTGCTCTATGTTGGGCGGGGTGATATCGAGTTGTTGCGCCAATAGGAGTAAAACAGCCCGGTTCATGGCCTGGAAGTTGAGGGTTTGATAGTCCGGCATGTGTAGCGCGACATAGTGGGCCAGTTCTTGCCCGTCGATATGCCCGGTAGGGCGGCGGAGGCTACGGTCAATGGTGCTCATAACGATCAGGTTGGCAGATTCGATTAAATCGAAGTCTGGGAGTTGGGGCAAGCTGGCATCCCCGGCTTGTACGTGGGCTAGATGCCGCAGCAATTGCCGGGCATCATCGGCTTTGGCATCAATGCGGTTTTCGGCAACGAAAGCCTGTAATGCTTTGATGGTTGTGGTGGAGATGCCATCCTGGTTGGCCTGGTAGTACAGGTTGGGGTAGGTGCGGTCTGGGAAGTAGACGTTCTTTGTCAAATGGAGCAGGCGTGTTTCGGTAGGTGTATCTATTATGCCGGCCTGTACGGCGGCGGCAAGCGTGGCGCGGATGTTGACTAACGGTACTGATGTATTGATATAGTCGGTTTCGGCAGTGCCATGAGCTAGCGCGACTTCATCATCGCCGGTGAGGGTGCCGTTGTGGAATTGTTCGTAAACCCAGCCCATGCCGACCATACCGTAACGCTCGGTTTCTATGGCTCGGAGCGCACCAATGCTGCTGGCCCCAAAAACGGGTATCCCCTGGTTTAACGCAAACAAGATTTCTTTATGCCAGACGGCTAACGACTGGAAAAATACACCGTCAATAATAGCAATAGCGTCTGGGCGGTGATTGTATAATGCGCTGATGACATCTGATTGTTGGGCAGGCGGTAGGAAGATTGCTGTGGGCAACAGGTCATGGGCCTCTGATGGTGGTAGGCTAGGCCCCAGGAATACGATGATTTTCATGTGGGTTAATTGATCCTATTGAATTCTGGCAACTATATTGTAAATGATACGTGGTAGCTCGATCTGTCTTTGGTCACCGTTACGGGTACGGATAACGACCGTATCACGCGCATCACGATCAATGCGGTGATGTGGCTCTCCGGCTGCGATTTGCAAATATGCGATCACCTCCGCCATGCCCTGCTCGATTGGATAACTCGTGATGAGTTCTGCCAGCGTTACTTCGGTGCGGCTCATCAATAGGCGGTCAATGTTTTCACGCAGCAGGCTGTCATCAATATAAAAGGTATCGTAGAGGGCCATGAGTACATCAGCGTCAATCTGTGCGGGG
>DAOTUA010000041.1:0-6122 GCA_034437355.1 Anaerolineae bacterium
ACCAAAACGACGATCAACCGCCCCCGCCACAAAATCAGGCCGATGATGCGCCACCAGACGACACCGAGCCGGATAACGCGCCGCCCCCCCCACCAGAGGACAACGCCGAGCCGGACGACGCACCAGAGAGCGCCCCGGGTGATGATCTTGTGCAACCGGAAGAAATCTTTGAGGCGCTCGCCTCCGAGTTACCAGCGGATTTAGAAGCACTCCCGTTCAGTAATCTGCGCCATGGACGCGCCGGATCACGCGGCACAACCGAAGGCACACGCGGGCGGCACATTCGCAGTGTCCCCGGCGACCCTCGCCAAGCTCCGATAGATATTGTGGGTACGCTGAGGGCGGCGGCACCCTGGCAACGCTTACGGGCGGATGCGGCCAAGCACGAACGCCATGTCCACCTCAAAACGGAGGATTTGCGCGTCAAGCAATATCGCACCAAAGCCGGGGCGTTATTCTGCTTTGCGGTCGATGCGTCCGGGAGTATGGCGCTGCACCGTATGCGACAGGCAAAGGGCGCGGTCAACAAGTTGCTAGAGCAAGCCTATGTCAATCGAGATCGGATTGCGTTGATCGCTTTCCGTGGCGAGCAGGCCGAACTGCTCATGCCGCCGACGCAAAGCGTCGAACTGGCCCGGCGCAGCCTGGATGTACTCCCGACAGGGGGCGGTACGCCGTTGGCGTCCGCGTTGATCACCGCGTTAGATGTGGCTAATGATGCTAAACGGCGCGGCATCTTCCAGACGGTGCTGATTCTGCTAACCGACGGGCGCGGGAATATCCCATTTAAAGACGGGGCCGACGCCGCCACCGAGCTAGAACAAATCGGTTTGGTTATCGCGGAAAGCTCGCTGAAAGTGATCGTGGTTGATACCAAACGCAGCTACCTGAGCCAAGGTGAAGCGCGTCGGCTTGCCGGTTGGCTCGGCGCGGGTTATGCTTACCTGCCCAACGCCCAAGCCGGGGACCTCGCCGTTATCGCCCAGGATGCCGTAACGGATTAGCACAAGTAACGCTTCCATTCAAACCGTGATGACTGGCTCAAGCTACCGATCAGGACAAATTCCAGTAGCCCTAGTTGGTGTCACAAATGATTGTGACAAATTTCACTATAAAAACCAACGACATCCGACTATAGTTGTAATATATCAATCTTTGCGTAGCTAGAGGAGCTTCATCATGACAACACTCACCACCGTTTACAAAGGCGATATGTTATTCGAGGCGAGTAATGGTAGCCACACCATCAGTATAGACGTGCCAACCGGTATGGGTGGGCAGGATCGTGGGTTTATGCCCCCGCAGTTGTTTATCGTGTCGTTGGGCGCATGTGTCGCTGCACTGATCGCCGAATACTGCGAAAGCCACGACATCAACACAACCGGGCTAGAGGTCGATATTAATTACGACAAATTCGATAAGCCATCCCGCATGGAAAATATCAAAGCCGTTGTGAAACTCCCGAACGCCACCGTAGAAAAGCGTGAGAAAGCTCTCCGCCACGTCGCTAAACACTGCCCGGTCCACGAAACTATTATGATCACCGATAGCATGGACATCGAGATTTTAGACCAGACAACACTTGTCACCAACAACTGACATACGCACCACGTCAGAAGGCGATGGCTTCCTGGCTTCGGGCTAAGTAACCAGAACCGGAGTTATCGCTTTCTTGTCGGCTAACGACCGGTAAGCTATGGGTCGATACCACAACCCGTTTTGCATCCGCAGACAAATTCCGGTCGGATTAGTGCGGTGATATATCTCTGGGTAGCACAAGGTTTAGCAGCGGGTTGGGAAAGCGGCGTGTCAACGTGATTGCGAAGAACGTCTCTGCCAGCCCTGGTAATTTCGCAACCTCAACCAGCAACCCCTCGTCTAGCTCATCCTTAACCACGATAGGGGGCACCACCGCTAACCCGTCGTGATCACGAGCTACTAGGCGTAGCATTGCCATGTCATCCACTTCAGCGACAATCTGCGGATAGATACCCATCCGGTTGACCAGCGCATCAAACCCGGTACGGATGCTCGATTCCGGCGCGGGTACAACCAGGGTTTCTTGCCGAAGTAGCGCGTCTAGCGGTAAATGCTCGCGTGTTGGTTGAGGTTGCCCCACCAGGCTAACCGGTTGATTGTCAATAGCATGGGAGACCCACCGCGTTGTCTCATCACGGACTGGCACGATATTCGAGAGGACCACATCAAGGGTATAGCTTTCTAGCCCCCCGATTAGCTCTTCCAGCCTCCCAGAACGAATAATGACTTCCACGCCCCGCTCGGCAAGTGCAGGTTGAAGAAAACCGATCTGAAAATTCCGTGACAGGGTGGCTAGCGCACCAACCCGCAGCAGTTTACGCTGTGGGACGCCTAGTGCGCCGAGTGTTCCCTGCAATTCCTCACCTTTAGCAAAGATCACATCCGCAAAATCTAGGGCGATATGCCCGGCTTCGGTTAGAACCAACCGTCGTCCTATGCGTTCAAACAAGGGCTGCCCTAGATAGGTTTCTAGTGCCTTGATCTGCATTGAGAGCGCAGACTGAGCGACGTTATGCTTTTTGGCAGCGCGGGTGAGGTTGCCCTCGTGCGCCACAATCCAAAAATAACGTAAGTGATGATAGTTTAACATTGGCTGTATTTCGTTCTTATAAAACGAACAATTAGAAACGATACATATATTTTTATGATTATTCCTTACATGATATTCTTTAGCAAACTTCTAAACAAGAGAAATGTTCGTTAAATGGATGGTGTTATGATAGTGAATCTGGCACTTGTCGGTTATCTTATACCGCTTTCGTTGATAATCTCGGCAATTGTGGTGCAGCTAAACCTGTTGGGATCTATGGATCAGGTCTTTAATCTGGGTCGGATCGCCGCCGTTGGCTCATTTTTAGGCGCACTGGTGATCGCTGTGTTTGTCTTTACATCCGGTGCGATGGTTAGCCCGGTGATCGGCGTTGGCGAGATCGGCCTCTCGCTGCGCTTGGATGCGCTGAGCGTTGCCATGATGTGGCTCGTGACGTTTTTGGGGGCGCTGCTGATCCAATTCACTCGTAATTATCTGGATGGTGACCCGCGTCAGTCCGTATTTTTTAGTCATTTGTACCTGACAATAGGTGCAGTGCTGCTGCTCGTGCTATCCGGCAATTTATGGCAGTTGGTGCTGGCGTGGGTTGGGACGAGTTTTGCGTTGCATCGACTGTTGGTATTCTACCCACAACGCCCGCGTGCGATCCGTGCTGCACGTAAAAAGTTCATTGTGGCCCGTACAAGCGATGTGTGCTTGGTCATCGCCGCGATCCTGATCGGACAGGCTTTCGGGACAACAGATATTGGCGCGATCCATGCAGCGGCAAGCGAAGCCCTGGCCGCGAATACAGCCCCCGGTAGTATTGGAATCGCCGCGATCCTGGTCGTGATTGCCGCCGCGTTAAAGTCGGCTATGTTTCCGTTTCATGGCTGGCTTCTCGAAGTGATGGAAACCCCAACCCCGGTATCGGCCTTGCTGCACGCTGGCTTGCTCAATGCGGGGACGTTCTTAGTTGTGCGCCTGGGCGAAACGGTCTTTTTATCGACCCCCGCACTGATACTATTGATGGCTATTGGTGGCTTCACGGCGATCTTTGCGTCGTCCGCGATGATCGCACAAAGCAGCGTCAAAGTCTCGCTAGCTTACTCTAGTGCGGCGCATATGGGCTTTATGCTGATGTTGTGTGGGTTTGGGGCGCATAGTGTGGCTATCATGCACCTGATCGCCCACTCTTTTTACAAAGCTCACGCCTTCTTGTCGTCCGGCAGCATTGTTGAATACGTTCAGAACACGGGTTCTCAGAAACTTAACGCGGTGCCGCATCCCCTCAGCCTGCTAGCGAACCTAGCGGCTTCCTTGCTCGTTTTTCTGGCAATAGCGACTGTTCTAGGTATTGATGTTACCAAGCGCCCCGGCGAAACCGCCCTGGGCATGATCTTTGTTATTGCTGTGGCTTATCTGTTGGTGAAAGGGACGACGGGCAAGGCCCCGCTTGTGGTGATGGGGCGCACCGCAATTATGGCCGTGCTGGTAACGCTCGCGTTCTTCGCGCTAGAACTGAGTGCAGCGGCGATATTGGGTCATGCCGTGGCTGTATTCCCCACACCGGATACACCAACCTTGATCGCGATGGTGCTAACGGTTGTCGTTTTCGGCAGCG
Organism: Anaerolineae bacterium; assembly: GCA_034437355.1. Taxonomy (GTDB): domain Bacteria; phylum Chloroflexota; class Anaerolineae; order Aggregatilineales; family Phototrophicaceae; genus DAOTTY01. Next base: position 4,194 of record DAOTUA010000041.1, read on the forward strand.
TAACGCTGCTCAGTGCGTTGTTACCTGTGCTGATTACTCGCCCAGCCTGGAAAGCGTTTTATGTTCATTTGAAGAACGGTTTCTATGCCAATGTCCTGTTCGACCGCATTGTTCGTGTTGCTCGTTAATCGCTGAAATTCGACATTGGAGAACATCTAAAATGGCTATTCATCTGAATGAACCTGAAACCCAACTTGCATCGGAACACATCGAAGCACAGGCCACCGCGCTGACACAGGACTACATCAAGGCGGCTGTTGATCGTGCCGGTCGTCGTATTGCTCCGCTATGGCCTTTGCGTCATTTCGTGGCAGTTAATCCTTACCTGGGCTTGTTAGAACAGTCCTTTGAGGCGGCTGCTCACACGCTGGGCCGCCGTGCTGGGGCACGGATGACCGCCCCACGTTCTTTCTATGCAAAAGCAATCCAGGATGGGCGCATGACTGATGCCGATCTGGAGGCGGCACTGGCAGAAGCTCGCCCGGTTCCCGGTGCGCCAGATACGCCAGACGCGCTCAAAACCTTTGCATCGCGTGATGCGACAGCGGTTCAATCTCAGACCGTGCCAACCGTCGCCCATATCGCACAAGATGTAACCGGCACAGATTGGGCTGAGTTCGTCACGGAGTCGATTTCGTCTTGGGCCGGAGCCTACTTCGACCAGGGGCAATCCTATTGGAAATCGCCCTGGGCTGATCTACCGCCCTATGCTGCCTGGCGCGAGGAAGCATTGTATGATCGCACGCCAGAGGTGCGCGGCATCAAACACTTCCGGCAGACAGTCCGTGAAATGCCACGCTCCGCACCGGAAACAATTATTATCACATTGGATAGGCTCAATATTCCGCCCGACGGGTTGGATGCCTATCTACACCGCCTACTGCTTACCATACATGGTTGGGCGAGCTATGCGCGTTACCAACTGTGGGAAGCGGAGCTTTACGGTAACGAGGATCATAGCCTCACCGATCTATTGGCGATCCGCTTGGTGTGGGAAGTCGCTTTGATGAAAGCCTTTGAGCGCCAAGACTTGCCCGCAGCCTGGCAGGAACAAAAGCGCGAACGACTCAACGCGCAACTGGATAAAGACGCTCAAGTTACCCTAACAGGCGATCTGCTGCTTCAGCGAGCATTTGAAAACGCCTATCAGCGTCAGCTCATCGCACAGCTTGGCGCAGGGCACCCCACCCAACCTACGGGCCGTCAACAAGTGCAGGCCGCCTTCTGCATTGATGTACGTTCCGAGGTGTTCCGCCGGGCGCTAGAAACCGTCGCGGATGGTGTGCAGACCATCGGCTTTGCCGGTTTTTTTGGCTTTCCGATAGAGTATGTCCGGTTGGGTGATACGCACGGCGGCGCACAGTGCCCGGCGTTACTAACGCCTCAGTTCGTCATTACCGAAACCGTCAGCAATGCCTCGCAGGATGAACTAACGGCTATCTCTCAAAAACGGAGCATTACGCAGCGGGTCACAAAAGCATGGCGGTTGTTCAAATTTGGGGCGGTATCCTGCTTTGGTTTTGTCGGCCCGGTCGGGTTAGCGTATCTCAAAAATCTAATGCTGGATACACTTGGGCGCGGTCGCCCGGTGCCACATCCGGCTACCTTCGGTTTGGATAAAAACACACAAGGCCGCTTGACGCCCACCATCACTCCGCACGACATGGGCGACCGGACAAGCGGCATGACGCCGGAGCAACGTCTTACCGTGGCTGAAGGTGTATTAAAAGCCATGTCTTTGACGGATAACTTCGCTCGGATTGTGCTGTTAGCCGGGCATGGCTCGACGACGGTCAACAATCCCTATGCTACTGGCCTTGACTGTGGCGCATGTGGTGGTCATACCGGCGAGGCCAACGCACGAGTCGCGGTGCAGGTTCTCAATGATCCGGCTGTGCGTGCTAGCCTGGCGCAGCGTGGCATCACGAT
>DAOTUA010000042.1:0-2854 GCA_034437355.1 Anaerolineae bacterium
GTTGTAACAACTATTTTTTGTGAAAATCGCAGATTTTCACAGTTAAAGTTTTAGTCAAGCTTTTGCAAAAGCTTGTGGGGGTTCGGGGGTGAAACCCCTGAGTAGTTACCTTCTTTCCAGAAAGAAAGAAGCAAAGAAAGCGATGAGGGGATTATTTTCTATCAAAATGGACGCTTTTTGTCCACTTTTTTTCTGGAAAAGGGGTGGGGTAGAACCCCACCAAACATTGCGCATTTTGAATTTCACATAGAACGTTTAGTAAAACCGAACGCAACCAACACGGACATTCATGCGACATCTTAGAAGATCATTCTGGCTTTCCGATAACACCCTATTGGTGTTGATAGCGATTACCGTCGGGTTAGGGACGGCGACGCTGGTCCTGCTGTTTCGCTTGGCGATCCGGCTAGTCGATGCGTTTCTGAGAACCGTTATCGGTAGCGAAGGTCTCTTGGGTGGGGCACTGGCAGCGGTGGGTATTTCGCCGGGGGTGGCGCTGCTGTTCACACTGAGCGCAACCGGTTTTATTGTTGGGCTGATCATGCAGTATGCCGTTGGGGAAGAACGCTACCGGGGCGTGCCAGGGATCATGGAATCGGTCGCGCTGGCAGGTGGACGGCTGCGTTACCGCATCGTTCCGTTTAAGGCGCTCGCGGCGGCCCTCTCGCTGGGAGCGGGGGCGTCTGTCGGGGCGGAGGACCCCAGCGTTCAGATCGGGGCTAGCCTGGGGTCATTTTTGAGCCAGCGCCTGCGTTTCTCCGAAGAACACATCAAGTTGATTGTGGCTGCCGGTGCTGCCAGTGCTACCGCCGCCTCGTTCAATGCCCCAATTGCCGGGGTGTTCTTCGCCATAGAGATCATCTTGGGCGAGTTTTCGACACGCTCGATAGGTACGATTATTTTAGCGGCGGTGGTGTCGTCCGCAACGACCCAGGGTATTACAGGGGCCAACCCAATTTTCGGCGGTCTAGATTATCAACTCGGTAGCCCGGCCCAACTTCCGTTTTACGCGCTGCTAGGGATCGCACTGGCGGGGTTTAGCGCGTTTGCGCTGCGCTTCTTCCGTTGGCAGGGCGACAGGTGGGCCAATATCAACTTGTGGACGCCTTATAAAACCGCTTTGACCGGGTTGGTTGTTGGGGGAGTCGGGCTATTTCTCCCGCAGATTCTCGGCCCCGGCGAAATATTTATGCACGATGTACTGGTCGGGCAGGCTACTGTAAGTGTGTGGTTGCTGCTGTTGCTGGGCCTGATGAAATTACTGCTCACATCACTGAGCCAGGGCGGGGGGTTCGTCGGAGGGCTGTTTGCCCCGACACTGTTTATCGGCATCGTGCTGGGCAGCGCCTATGGGATCATGCTCAATGCGTTTATCCCATTAAATATTGGGAACCCCCAAGCCTATGCTATCGCTGGGATGGCAGGCTTGCTCGCCGGGATCATTCGCGCCCCGATCACCGCGATTATGCTGGTGTTTGAACTCACCGACGATTACCGAATGATTTTGCCGATTATGCTAACGGCGGTAAGCTGCTCGATTATCATGGAGTGGGCCGGGTCGCCAGGTATCTACATGGGGGCGCTACTTAAACATGGCGTGCATTTGCAACGGGGCCGTGATATCGACATTATGCAGGGCGTCCGCGTCCATGAGGCGATGCGCACCCCCGCGCCGATCCTCCACCAGTCCGCAACCCTGGTCGAACTACGCGACAGTTTCCACGACCAAGAAACACGCAGCCTATGTGTGGTCGATACAGATGGCAACCTAACGGGCCTCGTCACATTGGGCGACTTGCAACGCGCCTACGAAACTGCCCAGCAAAAAGACCAGCACTTACAGGTCTGCGACATTTGTACGCCAGACCCATTGACAATCGCCCCGGACGAGAGCCTGTGGCGGGCTGCCCGCGAGATGGGCGCACGCGACATCGGGCGCTTACCGGTTGTAGATGCTGACGGTCGCCCGATTGGGTTACTGCGACGGCAAGACCTGGTGAAAGCCTACAACCTGGCTATCTCTCGCAAATTCCACGACCAACACTACGCCGAGCAAATCCGCCTGAATACGCTTACCGGGGCCTACATTAATGAGTTCCGAGTGCGTCACGGTTGCCCGGTCGCTGGCCAGCAAATTAAGGATGTGGTCTGGCCCGCGGAGGCCGTTATTGCGTCGATCAACCGGCATGGTAAGCTCATTATCCCTCACGGGAACACCGTTCTAGCCCCCCACGATAAGGTCACGGTCGTCACAGATGCGGTCGCAGAACCCGTTCTCAAACATCTATTTGGTGACGATGCGCCCATAATTAAAGCCGATGTCGCCGCAAAGCACACCGAGTAAACCTATTTGGAAGCACAGGGTAAACCACTATGAAGGCGATCAACCGGGGTCAATACAGTATTTTAGGCGTATACATCCACGCGGTGAACTACGCGGCAACCGTCGAGCAGATCATCACAGCGGCACAACAGCGCCGGGGGTTAACGGTTGGGGCGCTGGCGGTGCATGGTGTCGTGACGGGGGCGCTTGATACCAGCTACCGTCATCAGTTGAACCACCTGGACCTGATTGTGCCGGATGGTCAGCCGGTACGATGGGCGCTGGCGTTGCGCTATGGGGTCTACCTACCGGATCGTGTCTATGGCCCGACACTAACGCTCAAAGTCTGTCAGGCTGCCGCCGAACGTGGCCTGTCCGTTTATTTATATGGCACAACCCAACCGACACTGCGCACTATCTCCGCTGTGCTGCTGGCCGAATTCCCCGCCCTGGTCATCGCCGGGACGATGCCGTCCGCATTTGGGCAGGTTAGCGCCGGCGAACAGGCCGCCCGTGCGCAAGCGATCCGCG
>DAOTUA010000043.1:0-1722 GCA_034437355.1 Anaerolineae bacterium
TCGGGAGGGCACGGCGACCCTCCCCTACGATGTCGGTGATGACAAAATGTTCGTAGCCCACCGACAGGTTGTTCGTACACCCCACTTACCCAATTATTTTATCAAACGTCAATAGCGCCGGGGTGGGGGTCAAGCTGAGTAGTTACGGAAAAATCCCGTCCCTACCAAACCCCCGTGGCCCGTAGACGGCGGGCGAGAAAAATCCCGTCCCTACTAGGCGTCCGCTTATACCGGGCGTCATAAATGCCAGGATAAAATCGGTTAAATGGCGGCTAAGCGTTATGCCCGGATTGCGGCGAGGAGTGTTACAATTAACTGGTGAGTTAAAATTTATATAGACCAGTCTAATAAGCTAATGGGGATCACATGGTAGCCAATACAATCAACGTTGAGAACGTCCGTAAAACTTATGGCGACCTGACCGCCGTCGATGGTGTGAGCTTCCATGCGCCCGCCGGGAAGGTGTTAGGGTTACTCGGCCCGAACGGAGCCGGCAAGACAACGCTGGTCCGCATTATGTCAACCTTGCTCCAGCCGGATAGCGGTAAGGTGACGGTGGCGGGGGTCGATGTGCTGGCAGACCGCCAACGCGCCCGAACCGTTATGGGCTTAGCGGGGCAGTATCCGGCGGTGGACGAGGTGCTAACGGGCCGCGAAAACCTGGTGATGGTCGGGCAACTTTACCATATGTCCCGCCAAGATGCGCGGCAACGCGCCCTCGAACTGCTCGATCAGTTCACACTCACGGAGGCGGGAGAGCGCCCGGTTAAAACTTACTCCGGGGGGATGCGCCGCCGCCTGGACCTTGCCGCCTCGCTTGTGGCCCGCCCGCCGGTGTTGTTCTTAGATGAGCCGACCACCGGGCTAGACCCGCGCACCCGTATTGATATGTGGAACGCGATCCGCGAGTTGGTTGCCGACGGAACCACGCTGCTACTGACCACCCAATACCTGGAAGAAGCCGAAGAACTGGCCGATAGTATCATCGTTATGGATAAGGGCGCGATCATCGCTGAAGGCACCGCCCACGACCTGAAAGCCGAGCTAGCTAACGATTACCTGGTGCTGAGCCTGAGCGATGACGACCGCACCGACGACGCCATCCGCGCCTTAGCAGCTATCGGTATTGAAAAGCCGGTGCGCGACAACGGCAACATTACCGTTCCCGTGGCCGATGGGTCGCAGGCGATTGTGCAGGCCGTCCGGTTATTGGATGCCGAAGGGATCGCCATCGCAGACCTACGCCTACGCGAGCCATCGCTGAATGATGTGTTCCTGGCGATTACCGGAGAGCAGATCGAAGCCGATGACGCCGAACCGGTCCCGGCAGGCGATTAACGCGCCCGTTGTCGGGGCGATGGTAAGGGCGTTCCCCCGTGTGCGCCCGCCGCCGTTTGCGCGTCAGGCGATGGTAGGGGCGTTCCGCCGTGTGCGCCCGCCGCCGTGTGCGCGTCAGGCGATGGTAGGGGCGTTCCACCGTGTGCGCCCGTCGCCGTTTGCGCCCGTTGTCGGGGGGGGGCGACGGATTGCGATTTTGATCTATCAACACGAAAACCCAGCACGCCATTATGTACACATAAGGAGAATATCCGCCATGAGCCAGCTACAAACCACATCATCTACGCCCACCCAAACCGCCCAACCGGAACGCACCGCTGCCGGGTCGTCGGGTAAGTTCATCTGGAACTTTACCGATACAATCGTGATGGCCCAGCGCAACCT
>DAOTUA010000044.1:0-5508 GCA_034437355.1 Anaerolineae bacterium
TAAGAGATGAACACGTACATCTCGTCCGTGAGCACCTCATCAGGATCGGGAACGTTTGCTGATGGATAAGGTTTTTTTGTTGTTGTCATCATCTTTGTATAACTCACTCTGAAGTGCAGTGGGAGGGCACGGCGACCACCGACGCCGGGTTGACGGTTTTTGTAGATCGTCGCACATCTGGTGCGATTGACCGACGATGGTAGCACTTATGCTTTTCCCTCGCTACATCCTAAAGTAGAATACGAGTTAAAGTTGATCATATCCCAACAAGCAGAGGCCCATGCGCAGACAACATTGGCTCCCTTTTTTTCCCGTCCTGGTGGCATTCTTGCTACTGAGCATATTATATGCACGTGCGACCCCGATCTTAGAAGCCAGTGATGAGCTATGGCACATGGGTATGGTGGACTACATCGCGGATAACTGGCGGCTACCGGTACAAAACCCGGATATAGAGACCACTTATCGCCAGGAAGGGAGCCAACCGCCGCTTTATTATGCCTTATCCGCCTTGATCGTTAGCGGCATCAACCGTGACGACCTCGAGAGCTACCTCGACTACAACCCTCATGCGCGTGTCGGGATTCCGGGTTCGGTTGGTAATAAGAACATCCTATTGCATGATCTTACCCCGCCCCCACAAACAAACACCGCCTTAGCTGTTTATACCCTGCGTGGGTTTAGTATTCTGCTGGCGTGTGTGACATTGTTTGGCGTTTACGCTGCCACCAGCCAGATTAGTGGCCCAAGCTATGCCGCCCTCGCGACTGCCCTGACCGCCTTTAACCCGATGTTTTTGTTTATCAGCGCGTCGGTCAATAACGATAATCTGGTAACGGCGCTGGTGAGTTTGGTGTTGTGGCAAGTAATCGTGCTGGGATGGTACGGATTTAAACTGTGGCGGAGTGTGTTCATTGGTGTGGGGATCGCGCTGGCGGCTTTGAGCAAGCTCAGCGGTTTGGTGCTGATCCCGGTGGTGCTGTTTGCCGCTGGTTATGTGGCTTACCGTCGTGACGACCAACGCGGGTTTAACGTGTTGTTCGGGATTTCGCTTGCCGCCGGGTTGCTCATCAGTGGGTGGTGGTACCTGCGCAATATCTTATTATACGGTGAGTTATTCGGTACCGAAATAATGGTGCAGGTTGCTGGCCCACGCCTGGAACCGTTTACGCCGATCACAGCTTATCGTGAAGCATGGGGCTTCTTTATTTCTTACTGGGGCCTGTTCGGTGGGGTGAATATCCCGACATTTGAATGGTATTACTTGCTTGTGGCTGGGCTGAGCCTGCTAGCGATTGTCGGGCTGGCTTTGGGCTTATACCGAAATTTGCCCTACATCCTGCGGGACATGCGGCAGGCTGGGCGTGTCTTTGCAGTAACCGACCTGCTGAATATGTATTGGATGTACGCGGCGGCGGTATTTGCGGCGGCGGTGGGGCTGGGGTTGGTGGGGGTCATCACCTGGACAGCGCAAACCTACGCTTCACAGGGGCGTTTGTTGTTCCCGTTTATCGTCGGTATTAGTGCGTTGATGGCTTCTGGCTTACAGTATTTCGTCCGCCGTGAGCGCAAATGGGTGTTAACCGCCGGGATCGGCGGCAGTTTAGGGTTATTAGCTGCGATTATGCCGTTTACCCATATCGTCCCAGCTTACCGCCCCCCCGCCACTGTTGATCAACTGCCGGAAAGCGCCCGGGGTGTTTATGCCCGTTACGGCCATATTGAACTTCTCGGTTATGAAACCCCTGATAAACGCTATTTCCCCGGCGATACGCTCCCCGTGACGCTCTATTGGCGGCCCCTCCAACCGAGTGAGCGCGACTTATCCGCTTTTATCACCGCGCTAGATGCCGAAACTAATCTGCTTGGGAAGGTGGATACTTACCCCGGTGCCGGCACGTTACGCACCACCACCTGGGAACCAGACCGCATTTACCAGGATGTGTACGGCGTCCCGCTAAGCGATGGCCTGTCGGTGCAATCTGATATACGTCTACAGATCGGATGGTGGCACTATCCAACAGCAACCGTCATCCAACCCAAGGCCGAAAACGGCGCTGCTATTGCTAGCGTGATGTTAGATGCAGGTGGCTTTGTAGGAGATTTCGTCCCGGACGGCAAATTTACCGGTGTGCCGCGTGGGGTCGTGTTTGATGGGCGTATTCAGTTAATCGGTGTTCGGGCGGCCTTACCCGGTAAAATAGAACTGGTTTGGCGAGCAAATCGCAACGTGACAGCGGATTATACGGTGTTCATCCAGGTTATCGATGAGCGCAGCGGTGCGATCATCGCCCAGGGAGACGCTCCGCCGCAGCTTTCGACCTCGTACTGGCGGCGCGGTGATGTGCTTGTAACCGAACATGACATCATCCCCCAAGATGGCGTATTCCGCCCAGGGGCCTACCGGGTGCTTGGTGGGTGGTATAACCCGACCGACTTGACGCGCTTAAACCTGCGCAATGATCAAGATGACGCACTCCCGTTAGGCCGGTTCAGTTTCCCGTGATTCACATATTTTGGCAAAATGCGTTAGAATACTCAGCAGTTTTTGGGATGCGCTCATGTTCATTATGTAAATCACATAAAGTTCTCACAGGAAAACGTGGGACGCTGCCCCGCACCCTGGCAGGGTTTTTGATCTCGGCACCCTCTATATGGGGTTAAAGGGACACAATCCGCTTATAGGCGTTTGAGGGGGAAACCCTCATGCTTTTTGCAAATTTTTTGATGTCTACATTATGAAAAATTAAAATTGCTAAATAAAATTTTTAGGGAATAACGTATGCGTTTTCTGCGCTTAATACTACTGATCATTGGTGGGCTTTTGGTTGTCGCTTTGGTCGGGGGATGGTTCGTTTACCGAGACATTACCCGTGGCCCACTGCCCACGCATAGCGGGACGCTCACCGTCCCCGGCCTGGCCGATACGGTTGAGATCATCCGTGATGAGCGTGGGGTACCCCACATTTACGCGACAAATGCAGCCGATCTGTTCTTTGCCCAGGGGTATGTGCAGGCCCAGGATCGTTGGTGGCAAATGGAATTTAGCCGGCATACCGGGTCGGGCACGCTCAGCCAATTGATCGGTGATAATGACGAGATCAAGGGGATTGACGTTTTTATCCGCACGGCAGGATGGCGACAATCTGCCGTGCGTGATTTTGAGGCGATGCCCACCGCTGATCGCGTCCTGGTCGAAGCCTTTGCCGATGGCGTGAATGCCTATATTGCCGACAAGCCACCAACCGACTTGGCGATGGAATACAGCGTGCTGGGCCTGACGGGGATCAACTTCGACATAAAGCCCTGGACGCCGGTTGATTCGCTGGTGTGGGGTAAGGTCATGGCGTGGGACCTGGCCGGGGATCGCTCGCGTGAGTTGTTGATCGCTAGCTTGCTAGAAGATGAGCGCGTCTCCGATGACATGCTATCGGACTTATACCCTGGTTTCCCCTACGGCCAGATGCCCACCATCTTACAAGCCGAGGACATCCCCTTTTTGACAGAAACCACTGCCGACCACCCCGACCCCACCCGCACGACCGTTGGCGCTGTCACCCTGGCGGGCAGCGTGCCATATGATCTAAATGTTGCCTTCGGGCACGGCTTGAGCGTTGGCAGCAACAACTGGGTTGTTAGTGGCGACCGCACCGCTAGCGGCTTACCGTTGCTGGCAAACGATATGCACCTCTCCGTTGGCATCCCGGCTATTTGGTACGAGATTGGGCTACACTGCCAACCCGTTACGGAGACATGCCCGTATAATGTGCGTGGGTTCGCACTCCCCGCTACGCCTGCGGTGATCGCCGGGCACAATGATCGCATCGGGTGGGCGCTTACCAATGTTGGGCCAGATACACAAGATATGTACCTGCTGCGCGTCGATGAAGCCGACCCGCTGGTATATGAGTGGAACGGTGAACCCCGCCAGATGACCACCCGCGAAGAGGTGATCCGGTTTGGGGATGGCACGCCGCCGCTAACGTTCACTGTCCGCGAAACCCATCTGGGCCCGGTGATGAACGATAACAGCTTTGCGCCGGATGGCGCTCTGAGTGGCTTCAACACCGACAATCCGATGGCTTTACGCTGGACGGCGACCGACGAGCCGAGCAGCCTGTTTACCGCGCTGCTGCAACTCAACCGCGCCGGGGATTGGGAGGCGTTCCGGGCGGCGCTTGAAATGTGGGATTCACCGTCTCAGAACATCTTATATGCCGATGTAGGCGGTAACATCGGCTACCAGATGCCCGGGCGCATCCCGTATCGGGCGGGCAATCACGACGGGTTGCTCCCTGCCCCTGGTTGGACGGACGAATACGAGTGGCGCGGCTATATCCCGTTCGATGACCTGCCCCGCACGTACAACCCACCCAGCGGCTATATCGGCTCCGCCAACCAACCCGCCGCCCCGCTGGGTTACTTCGATGCGTTGAGCAACGCGCTTGGCAACGACGTTAACGCTCGCTTCCAGACGAGTGTGGCCTACGGCTACCGTGCGGTTGCCTTGTCCCGGCTGTTAGAAGACCTGACGCCGCACTCCGTCGAAACCTTCCGCGAGATGCAAGCCGACACCTACAGCGACAGTGCCGCGCAACTCGTGCCATTCTTCACCGCCCTAGATTACGAAGACCCGATGCTCAACGACTACCGCGATTGGCTGGGGACGTGGGACTATCATTACCGGGCAGAGAGTTCGTATGCGTTCTTGTACGCGCATGTATGGTCTCGTTTGCTACGGGTAACCTATCTGGATCAACTGCCCAGCAACTACAACCTAAGTGGCAACGAGCGTATTCAATGGGTGACGTTCCAGTTGATGAGCGACCCGCAAAACCCGTGGTGGGATGATCTCGGTACCGTACCGACCGAAACCCGCGACGACATCCTCCGGCAAGTTTTTGAGCAAGCGGTTACCGATGCAGAAAATACCGTCGGCCCCGACCGCGACACCTGGCGCTGGGATACGATTCATCGGGTCCGTGTGATTCATAACCCGCTTGGGTTAAGCGGTATTGGGTTAATTGAAGACAGTGTTAACCGGGGGCCGTACCCGGTCGGAGGGACTGATGGCGCACTCAATAACATGCGCTGGGAAGTGGTCGATGGCACGTTTGATGTGAGTGGGTCGGTTGTGTCGATGCGGTCTATTGTGGATTTTTCCGATTTTGTTAACAACCGTAGCGTTATCCCGACCGGGCAAAGTGGGCACCCCTTTAGCGTGCAGTATGGTGATCAATTGGAAGCCTGGACCACTGGCACAGATTATCCGATGTACTGGTCGCGTGATACTGTTGAAGCCTCAGCCAACACGCAAACGTTGATCCTACAACCGGAATAATGGTGGGAAAGCGTGCTAAGCCCTGGGTTTAGCCCGCTGCCCGCCGCCAATCACCGTTTTTTGATAAACAAAAAAACGTCACTTCTCAGCCAGCCCCCCACCCCGGCAATAAAGCGCCACCCCTCCCCTACTATCGCCGCTTTAGCGGCGGGAGGGAGGGGTTTTAC
>DAOTUA010000045.1:0-1593 GCA_034437355.1 Anaerolineae bacterium
ACGACCGCCCCTTTATAGGCTTCAAACTGTTCTTGGGCGGTTTGCCATTCGCGGTAGATGGCGGCTTCGGGGACGGTTTCGCGCCAGCCGGTGCCGTAACGCTCGCGCATGGTGTTATCGAACCCGCTGTACAACCCGGCCACCGGGCCGCGCTCACCAAAGTAAACCGATAGCGCATGGGCCGCCAGCCCCGCCCCCCACCCCAACGCCGGGATGAAACCCCCTACACCCTGACCATCATTGAACGCGCTAACGATGATCATCACATTGACCAACACATAGGGGATCGCATGGCCGACTAACCCGATTCGCTCTTCGCGGCGCTTTCTCAGGCGGCGTTGTGCGATCTGCTCACGCGGCAGGTTGGCCCAACTTTCTTCGTTTTCGAGTAACAGCAACGCGGAGTTGAAGTTTTCTTCTCGCTTGGGCTTGCGTGGGGGTTGGGTGGATGGTGTGGCGTTGTCCCCGGTCCCTTGCCACAGGCCGCTACGGTCATCGGAAAGCGCGGTCAGGCCGGAGCGCTCAACGGCGGTTTTGAAGGCTTCCGCCAGTGCGGTTGGTGTCGGATACCGGTTGTCGGGGTCTTTTTCCAGGGCGCGTAGCAGCACCATCTCAACCTCGGTCGGGATTTCCGGGTTAATCTCGGACGGAAGCGGCGGCGGTTCGTAGATGTGCATGTGAATGGTGGAGTAGGGGGTTTTGGCATTAAACGGCAACTGCCCGACGACCATCTGATAGAGCATCACGCCCAACGAATACACGTCCGATTGTTCGGTTAGCTCGCGTTGGCCCTCGGCTTGCTCCGGTGATACATAATTGGGGGTGCCAACGATCATCCCGGCGCTGAGCGTACTCTCGCCCGTCTGGACAACCCGCGCCAGCCCAAAATCGGTCAGGTAAGGGGTGCCATCGGGGGCGATGATCACATTCGATGGCTTCACATCTCGATGCAGCACGCCTTGCTGGTGAGCATAAGATAACGCCCCGGCGATTGTATCCGTTAGCCGGACGATCTCATCGAGTGCGGGCGGGTGGTCGTCCATGAGTTGCTTGAGCGTCTGCCCTTCGATGTATTTCATCACTAAGTAGGGTTGTCCGTCGCGTTCGGCAAAGTCGTAAACCGGGACAATATGCGGATGATCTAGCCGGGCAACGATCTTCGCCTCGCGTTCAAACCGCACCATAAAATCGGTATCGGCTTGGAAGGCGGCATGCATGATCTTGATCGCGACATCCCGATCTAAGCGGTTGTGATGTGCTTTGTAAACGGTCGCCATGCCGCCGCGCCCTAATTCTGATGTGACGTAGTACGCACCAAGAGTATCGCCAGGTTGCAATGCCATGAGAGATCATCCTAAATATGATTGCTAATATCTACCATTGGGTATTCTAACAATAATACGCACAAAACACCTGTCAAGTTGTACCGGATACAGGGCAATCGCCTTAAAATTTTCTGGTGTTATTTATTGGGATTGCATCCCAAACCCTGCCAAGCTTTTGAAAAAGCTTGACCAAAACTTTACATTTTTGGCGCTTTGCGCCAAAAAGCGCCGGTCAAGGATTGCTAAATCCTTGTGGGGGTGTGGGGGC
>DAOTUA010000046.1:0-4472 GCA_034437355.1 Anaerolineae bacterium
CCGACCGCCACCGCCACGCTCACACCGTCACTCACCCCCACACTGACGATCACCCCGTCCCCGACGATCACGCCGTCGTATACGCCCACCCCATCCCTAACGCCGACGCACACCCTAACCCCCACGCACACCCCGACGGCCACCGCCACCAACACCCCGACCGATACCCCCCCCCCCACCGCGACCGCCACCCCGACCCATACCCCGACGATCACCCCCACACAGCCGATCTTATGCCGGGTGTTTGTCAGTGAAGGTGGGTCCGCTAATGTACGGGTGCGCCCCGATGTGACTTCAACTCGCATCGGCTTTATATCTGCCGGGCAAGCGGCGGACGTGTTGCAACAGCAACGCGGCAACCGGGGCGAACTCTGGTTTAACATTCTGGCGCAGGTGGAGGGCGGCGCGTCCATCGAAGGCTGGGTCCGGTCCGACACGGTGGTTGAGATCACCAACTGCCCGACGCTGCCCTAGCCGCCGCATCGTGCAGACGGATTCGGACGTGATGCACATGGCAAGCCACCATGACGCAGCAGCACGCAAGCACGGCCCAGGTCATCCGGCGATAAAACGCCTGCCAAGCTGGGCCTATCTGCTGCTGGCCATGTGCGGATTGCTTGTGATGAACATACCGCCGACCCACGCCCAGGCCGCCTTCCCAGATGCCGAGCCGATCCGCTTTGGCGAACCCGTCACCGGGCGGCTAGATGGCGTCACGCTGCGGCAGACTTATCGCTTTGAGGGGCGGCGCGGCGAGTTCCTCAGTTTGAGTGTTATACCGGAGGGCGGCAACCTGGACCCGCTGCTAACGGTGGTAGATGATAGCGGGGCGGTGCTGGCGTCGGTCGATGATGGGCAGGGGCGCGGGGCCGTGCTGGATACGTTACGCATCCCGCGTAATGGGCAGTATTATATTGTTGTGGCCCGGTTTGCGGGCGTGTTTGGAATCACGGCGGGGGCATATACGCTGCTGGTGGAGCGTGTCGGTATTAGTTCGGAAAGCGGTAGCTCGCTGCGTTATAACGATACGATCATCAACGCCATCACAGATAACACCCCCCAGCACTATTACAGCTTCCAGGCCCGGCGCGGCGATATTCTCGATATTCAAATGCAGCGTATCTCCGGGCAACTCGATCCCTACTTGCAGATTGTCAATAGTGATGCGATTGTCATTGCAGAAAGCGACGATGTACCGGGGTCTAATACACTGGATGCCGGGATCGAGCAGTTGGTGATCGACCAGGACGGCACCTATGTGATCGTCGCCACCCGTTACGGCGTCAATACCGGGTCGTTTGTGCTATCGCTGGCAGAAAGCACCAATAGCGGGCTGGGCAACACCATTCAGACCGCCGCCGAACTCCCCGACGACACATTTGTAACCGGCGAGATCACACGCCAGCAGCCCGCACAGTTCTACACCTTTACCGCCCGCGCCGACGATCTGATCCGAATCCAAATGAATCGGGTTAATGGGTCGCTCGATGCGTATCTAATCCTGCTGGATGAGGACCTACGCGAGATCGCGGTGGATGACGACGGCGGCGGCGGGCAAAACGCGCAGATCAACGGCGTACAACTCCCCCGTGATGGGCTGTACTACATCCAGGCCACACGCTTTGAGGGGCGCGAAGGCGATACCGTCGGGCAATATCGGTTGCGGTTAGAACGGCTAGGCGGTGCGTTTGAGGATGCCCCCGCCGAAGCCCAACCGATCCGTTATGGCAGCACCATCACCGGCGTGATCGGTGAAGAAGCGCCCGCTGTCTTGTATGCTTTCTATGGCACTCAGGGCGATGTGATCACGGTGGCGATGAATCGGGGCGATGGCAACCTCGATCCGTTTGTCGCTATTTTGGGGGAGGACCTGCAACCGTTAGCTAGCGATGACGACAGCGGCGGCGGGCAAAACGCCCGCATCGAACGGTTTGTGTTGGGGCGCACTGGTGTCTACTACATCCGTGCGACGCGGTATACCGGGCCAGAAAGTACCGCCAACACACGCGGGAGCTATATTCTGGTGTTGGCGCAACGCTTCGATTAAGCTGATCGCACGGGGGCTTTCTGTCTAACGGTCGATGCCAGTCAAACGAAAGCAACCCCACCGGATTACGGTGTCATCGCGGGCCAAACCTACGATGCGGCGGCCTGATTAGGGGTACCGGGGCGCACCGCCGGGTTTGTCAGGCTAGCGGCAGGCGGCGAGACAAACCGAATATTGCTGCCGTCTCGGTTGGCAGCGAAGATTTGCCAGTAGCCGGTGTTATCGTCTGCCCCCAGGCGGGCGGCATACACCAGAAAAGAAAAGCCATCCGGTGTGAAGTACCAGCCGGGATGCGCCTTCGGGGATGCGTCTGCCGTCAGCGGGATCACATCCGGCGGTGGGGCGCTTGTATCTAATGGTAGCGGTGAGATCGGCCCGTTCAGGTCGATAGCACTACTGTTATCGACTTCATCGAAAGCCGCCCGCACCACCGGCAAGCGCATCACAAACACCTGCGGCGTCCCGCTTCGGTCGGAGATAAACGCGATCTGCCGCCCATCCGGTGAAAAAGCGGGCTGATGATCAATACCGGGATGATCCGTAAGCCGTTGGGCCTGCCCGCCTTCGGTATCCATGATGTAAACCTCCGGGTTGCCGTCACGCTCAGACGTAAACGCGATCCAGCTATTATCCGGCGACCAGTTCGGATCGTAATCGTTGGTCGGTTCAAACGTGAGTTGGCGCACCCCGCGCCCGTCGATAGCATCCATCCGGTAGATAGCATCTGCCCCGCCCCGCGATGAAGTGAAGGCCACGTTTAACCCATCCGGCGAAACCGTCGGCTGGCGCTGTTCCCCGGCAGGGAAAGCCGATAGCCGTTGAACCGGGTTGGTGTTCAGCGCGTTGATACTGTAAATATACGTGGTCCCGTCCCGGTTGGCATCGAATAACAGCCTCGCCCCATCTGGTGTCCAGGCGGGGTTCTGTTCGATAGCCGGGTCTAGCGTGAGTTGGGCCAACGATACGTTACCAGCTTCGATCGCGAAAATATCCCCGGCAACCACACCGGCGCTTTCATCTGGCCCCACCTCCCCGACGGCTGCCACCTGTAACGCTGCCCCTGGTGGGGGGGCGGCCTCCCGGCGTGGGCGCTGCGTCGCGATGATTTCTACAACAGGCGCGGTCGGTTCCGGGGGGGCGACCGTGGGTGGATCATTCAGAACGGCACGGGTCGGGATGACGATCTGTTCGGGATCGGTACCGCAAGCCGCAAGCACTATCATCAAGCAGATCAGCCACGGTCGGCGCATGGGGCTTTTCCTCACGTTTCATTGTCACGGTTTATCGTCATTATTCTGGTTACGAGTGTAGCACACTCCGCCCCGGCACAAAACAGCGACCGCCACACAGATGTCATCGGATTTGGGGTTCGCGCCAGGTTCACCGGTAGCCGGGGGATTTATCCCTTGGCAGGGCGGTGGATGTAAACGTTTTGTGTAGGGATTAGGCAGAAAGCAGCGCAGCACATATACTGGTTAGCAGGTATGCCCAATGAAAAAAGGAGCCGAGTTCGTTGATGTCAATCATACGTTTATGCCTGTTGGTTGCATTAGCCACACTGTTAGCCGGGTGTGGCGGACGTCCCCCAGCTAACGGAGGTGGAGATGTTACCGGGGGGATCAGCTATGGCGGCGATGATGCGATCCGTTGGGAACAAGACGCTAGTAAGCCCATCTTCAAAATAGATGTGGTCGGGGGGGATGAATCGTTTACGGATCGCAACAATATCCCATTGTGCGCTGTATATGGGGATAACCGGGTTGTCTGGCTTGATACAACCGAGCCAAACCGCACTATCGTTTTATTCGACGCGCTAGAAGACCTGGAAATTTTCAATTTCATCACAGCGCTAACGGTCAATAAACGTTTGTTCACCTATACCGGGGAAACCGAACTACGCTACGAAGCCGGCAATCGCCCGGTATATGAGGAAATCGTGCTGAATGTCAACGACACGCGGCACGTTACCGATGGGTTCAACAACTGGCCCGATGGCTACTTCCGAGAAGTGCTGGACCTCTGTACTTCGCTCAGCAATACCCCCGCCCTGTATGAACCGACCGCCGGGTGGCTGTCCGCCTCTAGTACAGATTACGACAACAACGCCACCATCATCTACTGGAACCCGGACGGGGCCGGTGTTGATTTATCACTTCTAGCCGATGACGGGCGCATCTGGGTGGATAACCCGGTGATCGTCCGGCGCTTATGGCAAACCATGACCAACTCTCCGACATATCGCTTGTTTTCACAGGGTACACAATATTATCAGGTGGCCTTCGAGGTCCCCAATGTCCACCCAAGCGCCCCCCCCGCCCCGGCACCAAACGAGCTAGAGCAGGCGCGGCAGCTACCATCGGACCGTGATACCCCACTAGCGGATAACTAAAAAAAGCGCCACATTAGAAGGATTTGCAAGCCCCTG
>DAOTUA010000047.1:0-8588 GCA_034437355.1 Anaerolineae bacterium
TCTCCTTTGCTTCGGCATCTAGATCCCGGACCGCCAACGTCACCGCCGATCGCGACCGACCGCAGCGCTGCGCGATTTCGGACGGCCGGAGCCGCGAATGAGCACGCAACGCATACATCAGCAGGCGCCGTTGCCGGGCTTTGCCGACTCTCGAAAACACCCGCATCACCGCCGCCTCCACATCTTCCGGTTCCGGCCTATTCAGCCAACGCAGCGCCCTGAGCGATGGCTCGTCTGGACTCTCAGCCCGCCGCCTCACCTTCGAACGCATTCGTACCACGAATTGTTCGCTACCCAATACCAAACCCGCCACTGCCAGCGTGAGCAGTGCGTTGTTGGGCGCGTTTGTGATCGCCAGCCTTGCCAACGGCATGGGTCTGCTGGGCTGGAGCGCAGGCATTCAGTCCGTTGTTACCGGCATTGTGCTGGTGCTGGCGGTACTGCTGGATTCGCTTTCGCGCAGGGCACAGGAACGCGCCGGTATCGCGTAGATGCGGCTTCATTAAGGATTTAACAAGGGCTTTCCAGACGTTCCCCCAACGGGTTACCAAGTTCCGCATCAAAGCCCCTAGATTGATCTATGGGGATGTAGATGCGGGTAGCGGGTAGCGTGTAGGGTTGAGGTTTGAATCTGGCGAAGCGTCAATTCAAACCTCGTCATGCCGCCACAAATAAGTTAACATAGTTGTATGATAGCAGAAGACGTGAAAATCCGGTCATCACGCAAGATGGTTGTAAAAACGAGTTGGGGCATCAACCCACAGCTTAGGGGCACTAAGCCCCGGTGGAGAAGGTGCGCAATCACCGGAGCCAGGCAGCCTTGTCTGAAGCTAAGCATCCCCTGCCTTCAGGCATGGGGAGTATGTCAAAATGGGATGTACACAATAGCATCTCTCTTGAGAAGGGGGTCACGCTGATGACAGCGACAATTATTGACGGTAAAGACGTTGCCAGCCGTTACCGGGCGAAGGTTGCAGAACAGGCAGCGGCATTTAAAGAAAAATATGGCTTCGTGCCGGGGCTTGGGGTGGTGCTGGTGGGGGATAATGTCGCCAGCCAGACGTATGTCCGCATGAAGCAAAAAGCCTGTGACGAAGTGGGCATCGCGTCGTTTCGCATTGATTTACCCAACGATACAACGCAGGAACAGGTCGAGGACGCAGTACGTCAGTTTAACGAAAACCCGGATGTTCACGGCATTTTGGTGCAGCTCCCGCTGCCGCGCCACATTGATGAAGAGCGCGTGTTGAACCTCATCAAGCTGGACAAAGACGCCGACGGCATCCACCCGATGAACATGGGCTTGTTGGCGCTAAAAGGACGCGAGCCGCTTTACACCCCCGCCACGCCTACCGGCATTATGATGATGTTTGAGGATGCCGGGATTGACCTCAGCGGCAAGCAGGCGATTGTGATCGGGCGCAGCAACATCGTAGGCGTGCCGATGGCGCTGCTGCTGATGAACGCCAATGCCACCGTGACCATTGCGCACAGCCGCACCACCAACACGGCAGAACTCGTCAAACAGGCGGATATTGTCGTGGCGGCAGTGGGCATCACGCATTACGTGAAGGGCGAGTGGCTGAAGCCCGGCGCCGTGGTTATCGACGTGGGCATTAACAAAATGGATGATCCGTCTGCCAAACGCGGCTATCGACTGGTAGGCGATGTGGAATTTGAAAGCTCGTTAGAGGTCGCCAGCCACATCACGAAAGTGCCCGGTGGTGTGGGTCCCATGACGATCACGGCGCTGCTGAGCAACACCATGAAAGCCGCGTTTCGTCAGGCGGAAGGGTGATATAAAACCAGGGACGCGGTGTGTATCGCGTCCCTGCCTAATGGCTTTGGCAAACGCGCCCCGCTTGCGCCTACACTTTCTCCGGCACAAGTTCAAGCGCGTGTGTTTCGACGGCGTGCGTTAGCATGGTGCTAAAATCATCCAGCGACATTGCGCCGAGGTCGTCGTCTGTGCGCAGGCGAACCGCCACCGCGCTGCTGTCGCGCTCGCTGTCGCCCACGATCAGCAGGTAGGGGATATTCTGGGTGCGTGCGTGGCGAATTTTACCGCCCATGCGCGACTTACCCTTGTCTACCTCCACGCGGAAGCCCTGTGATTTGAGCTTTGCTGCCACCTCATCGGCATAGGCGTTATGCCCATCGGTGATGGGAATCACCATCGCCTGCACAGGCGCCAGCCACGCCGGGAACGCGCCGTTGAAGTGTTCGATCAAGATACCCACGAACCGCTCGATACTGCCAAACAGCGCCCGGTGGATCATGATGGGCTGCGCACGCTCGTTGTTCTCCGTCACGTACTCCAGTTCAAAGCGGGTGGGCAAGTTGTAGTCAACCTGTACTGTGCCAAGCTGCCATTCGCGCTTCAGCACATCACGCACCACGAAGTCCAGCTTGGGTCCGTAGAACGCCGCCTCGCCTGCCTGTAACTCGTAACTTAGATGCATATCGTCGCACGCCTGGATGATTGCTTCGGTCGCCTGATCCCACAGCGCGGCATCACCCACGTACTTGTCGCTTTCCGGGTCTCGCGTGCCCACACGGGCGCGGAAGTCCGTGATGCCCAGCGTGGCGAACACTTCCTGGAACAGCCGCACCACGCCCTTGAACTCATCAAGAAGCTGTGCGGGCGTGACGAACAGGTGGGCGTCGTCCTGCGTGAAGCCGCGTACTCGCGTTAGCCCGTTAAGCTCGCCGGACTGTTCATAGCGGTAGACCGTGCCGAACTCGGCATAACGAATGGGCAGGTCGCGGTAAGAGTGCAGCCCGTCCTTGTAGATCATGATGTGGTGCGGGCAGTTCATCGGCTTTAGCAGGTACATCTCGTCTTCAACTTCCATCGGCGCGAACTGGCTGTCGGAGTAGTACGGATAGTGCCCGCTCGTCTTGTAAAGCTCAATGCTGCCGATGTGCGGCGACACGACAGGCTGATAGCCGTGTTCAATCTGAAGCTGACGCAGCCAGCGTTCGAGCGTGTCGCGCAGGACCGCGCCATTGGGTTTCCACAAGATCAACCCCTTGCCCACAAGCTGATTGATCGTGAACAGGTTCAGGCGCTCGCCCACCACGCGGTGATCGCGCTTCTTCGCTTCGTCTAGCAGGCGCAGGTACTCTTTAAGTTCTTCCGGTTTTTCCCATGCCGTACCATAGATGCGCGTAAGCTGGTCGTTGTCTGCGCTGCCGCGCCAGTACGCCCCGGCGACAGGCTTGTAAGAGATGCTGAACGCCTTCGCGTTGATCTCCTTCGTGTTCGCCACATGAGGTCCCCGGCACAAGTCAGTAAACGTGTCCTGTGTGTAAATCGTGATCTTAGAGGCAGGCTCGGCGATCTGGTTGCCGTTCTCGTCTACGCGCCCTTCCACTAAGTCGCTAATCAACTCTAGCTTGTAGGGCTGGTCATGGAAGATTTCCCGTGCCTCGTTGGGCGTCACCTCGCGGTAGTGGAACTCGTGGTTCTGGCTCACGATTTTCCGCATCCGCTTTTCCACCCACTTCACGTCCTCTTCGGTAATGGGGCGCGGCAAGTTGAAGTCGTAATAGAAGCCGTCTTCAATGGGTGGTCCAATGGCGATTTTTGCTTCAGGAAACCGTTCCAGCATTGCCTGCGCCATAACGTGCGCCAGCGAATGCCGGATGCGGTAGAGCTGGCTTGCTTCGTATTTTTCCTGTGACATTATTCCTCAAGGTTCTGTACATGCAAATTAGCGAGCGTTAGTCGTCGGTTTCGACGACGAGTACATCGGAAAGAACTACCGCCGCCACTTCCTGGGTGGCTCGCGTGCCCGTTGGCGCAGTAGTTCGAGATGCCTCGTTGTCGCTGTCCGCCACATCCTCGGTAACTTGCGTAAACAGACCCTCAAAGATGTCGAGGGCGATCAGGTTATCAAGCGTGTCCTCAATGACATCACGGTTGATCTCGTCAACCAGGATGTGCGGCGTTTCCAGCGCGGCATAACGCACATGCGGCGTGTCGTCGATCTGCTGGCTGACGGCGTAGCTTAAGTCCATTTGGCGGCGCAGATAGGCGAGCGTCACGAAGTGCGCAGTGTAAATCGTGGCGTTTTCCATCTGCACAAGGACATCGCACGAGGCAGGCGTATCGTACTCGCTGTCGTGCATCTCAATCCAGACTTTTTTGGGAAGTTGCAGGCTTGCGCCCATGATTCTATCTCCTGGCTTGTTTCGTTGGCTTCACTTCCACCGCGCTGGATACCGGCGCGGACAACATTTAACGCACATAACATATAAATAACAGCATTTGATGAGTCACAGATTAATTTTGTTGTTTTTGTACAGAACCCGGCACGGGCTTGTGCCATTTGTCATACGTTAATTTACTGTATATGTCAAAAAAGGGTGGGCTGTCAAGCAAACGCGGCATACTTGTGAAGGCGTTCACGAAAGATAGAGGCAAACAAAAAGCCCAACCAAGACAGGTTAGGCTTGTGCCGCCAGGCGGACTTGAACCGCCGACCCACGCATTTTCAGTGCGTTGCTCTACCAGCTGAGCTACAACGGCGAACTTGGGTGAGTATAGAACATCCGCCGATGGGTTGCAAGATCAAATCCACAACCATCTAGGGCTTTTGCAAAGTGACATGGCTGACTATTGGGCGCTGCCCAAACCCGTTGCAGGGGGCGGGGACAGGGTGCCCGCGTTGTGAAAACTCGATGTTGCAATAGCCCTGCACAACCATCACGGCAGATAGACCCCGGCGCTATCCAGTGAGGTACCGACCACTTGCTGCGGCATGAACGTTACGCTAGCCAATCCGACGGGGTTACCGGGCCATCATTTGCCAGGCGCATCAGGGCCGCGCCCGCGCCGGTTAGGGCCGCTGCCGTCAGCGCCCAGGTGATGAGGATTGCAACCATGATGATGATCAGTTGAATCATTTTGATAGGCTGGGTGTATTAACGATCAAGCGTGGTGAACTCATCTAAATAGGCTATCATCGCTTGCCGGGCCTGAGTGTACATCTGCGCTTCAACCCCGGCTAGCACACTGCGAGGCACATGGTCCCACAGGTGCGCTTGCATCCAGGTGGCATCATCCACCTTTTGTCGCAACTCTGCCGGAGAGCAGTTGATCCGTTCGCCAAAAATGATCAACGTCTGGCTAGCGCCACCGGGTTTGATCTGGTCGTAGATCAGCTTTTGCCAGCCCACCAAAACCGACAACGGCATGAACGGCAGCCACGCATCGGACGGGGCGGACTGGAGCAGTTCCGCTGCGACCCAGGCCGGCAGTTGGGCCAGGTCACGTTCGTCCATATCGATCAGCAGCAGGTGCAGTATGAAAAAGCGTTCTTTACGGTTAGCGCCCCAGTTCCCAGACGCGAAATGCGGCCCTAACATCTCTTGGGTCCAGACGGCATCCATCGTCAGGTGGCCGACATAAGCCGCCAGGAACGCCTGTTGTGTTGGGTTGTTGGTGGGGGCCAGGCTGGAGTAGGTCTCTAGCATAATGCGCCACGGTGGGCGGGTGATCCCGTCGCGGTAAGCGTAAAAGTGAGTTGCAGCGCGGGGATCTGGGGCATCAACCCGCGCATCGGGGGCGACCGCCCCCAACAAAAACGCCGGGCGCTGCTGCCGGAGTGCCTCGCGGTAGGCTAGGGGGATACGCTCATCGTCTAGCAGTTGGATGAGGGCGGCAAGGTGGCTAAAAGGTGTTGGCATGGTTCCCCTGACATTAATCCGATGGTTGTCAAATCATACCCCGCTAACGCAATTGGGAAAAGCCTACATCTGACATTAGTTGGGTTGCGTGCCCGCCCTTAGGCGGCGATCCCACCACCATACGACCGCCGCCCCGCCTAACACCCACCAAAACGGCAACGTTGGGAACAGATAGCGCGGGAGTGCCAGCAACACCAGATGCACCAGCGTGATGTAAGCGATCACCCCCGTCACCACTAGCCCCGCCCGCCATCGGTGACGGGTGACGATAACCCCCAACAATCCGAGTACGATCCCCCCGTAATGTACCAGGTAGATCAATAATTTCGGTGCGAAAGCCTCCGCTTGCACAACACGCCCCAACCCGCGCAACGTGCGATCTTCACGCCACCACCCGCCCACCAATGCCTTCACACTCTCCCCTGGGAAGCTGACCGTGCCGTAAGGCTGGGCGTAGGCGGTTAACAAATTAGCTGCACGGGTACGCGCGTAGGCCAACGGGTCAGCACGGACTAGCTCTGTGGCTTGCGCGTTGAAGTCGTCATCACTGCTAGAGTTCGCCCGTGTTACGCCAAGGGCGTTATCGGTTTCTTCCGGCCCTTGCCACCCCCCTTGTGCCCCCAAGTAGAAAAACGCGCTCAGGCCCTTCGCGCCGATGACCACCTCGCCCCAACGCAGATAATAATAACTCGTCCAGATGCTATTCACGCCAATATACACTGCCAGCAACGCCACCACCCCACGCCAGACCACCCCAGACGACCGCCCGGCCCGGCGATTAGCCACTATCACCAACACCATATGGATCGCAATCCCGACCGGCAGCAGCAACACCACCGCCCGCGTCATCGTCGCCAGCCCGAACAGCCCACCCACTAACGCGCTCACCAGCATCGGGTAACGGTAGGCGTGAGAGGCCGTCGCTTGCCGGACATAAACCGCCATCGCTGCCGTTAAAAAGAACAAGAACAGCGTTTCCGTTATGATGTCCGCTGCGCTGATAATCATCGCCAGCGAGGTTGCCATCACCCCCGCCGCAATCAACCCAACGCGAGGATCATCAGCTAAAGCCCACCCCATCCGAAACACAAAATAGACCGTGGCGGTACTCATCAGGGCTTGTAACACTTGAATGATCCGCACGGTTTGCGGCGAGGGTGCCCCGGCTACAGATTTTACGGATAGCCCGCCGCCCGGTGGGGCCAAGATCATATGTTTATCCGCTTTTTCGGTGCGTTCCGGTTGCAGGGTATAGCGCACTCCCCCCACAAATAGCAAGTAAAGCGGGGCCGATGACAGCGGCTCCATCGCTTCATCTTTCACCTGCCGATACCCATATTCCAGATACCACCACTCATCGCCTCCGGCGGTACGGTCGTAGGGGCGGAGTGGGTCTTGTTGGGCGGCTACCACCAGCCGCAGCCCAAGCGCCAGCAGTAAGATCGATGCCAGCAGGATCGACTCAGTGCGGGACATATGCCCCCCAGCCACTAACGAGCCGCCGCAATATTTTTCTCTACCGCATGGGTGATGGCGTTCACCAAGTCCTCCAGCCCGATCATATACTCCTCCGCACGTTTACGTGTAGTGGCGTCCAGGCTGTCGTCATTGAGTAGGGCGTGCATCGCCATGGCACAATCGACATAGGCCCCAACAATATCATCGTCAATGTTGGCATCGCCGGATTGCTGGTAATACCTGAGCAGGCCAAACCCGGCATCTACAAATTGATCCAACAACGGTTGACCCAATAGGGCGGGGTTTGGGTGTTGGAAGTATCCCATCTGGCTAGTCGCATTGGCAATAAACGTTTCTATCTCTATTTTGGTTGACATAAATTAATCTCTTTAAGATTTTTTAACCTCATTATAACTATAATGCTTGACGTGGTGATAGACAAAGCCTACCACCTGCCGAGAGATAAATCCCCCAACTGCTGGTGACCCTGTCCCGACAGGACACATGCTGTTGTAGCAGTGCGAATTTACTATAACGCGATATGCCGCCCACCATTCACATGAATGGTGGTCCCGGTCACATAGTCCTCTGTAACCAGGTAGGCAACGGCGCGGGCGACATCCTCGCCACCCCCCACCCGCCCTAATAGCGTGCGTTGGCCGATAGCCTCCCATTCATCCGGGCTGACATCGACCGGACGATCTACGGGGCCGGGTAAGACGGCATTCACGCGGATGTGTGGGGCCAGGGCCAGGGCGCTGGTCTGGGAAAGCATCGCGAGGGCGGCCTTGCTGACGCCGTGATGGGCGTAATCTTTCCAGGGCATGACCGCGCCACGGTCCAGGATATTGACAATTGCACCACCGGGTGGGATGTTGTTCATCATGATCTCGGCGGCGGCCTGTGTACACAAGAAAGGCGCGGTTAGGTTAACGGCGAGTGTCTTTTCCCACTCTTCCAATGACACATCTAACAGTTCGCGCTGCTGGAAGATCGACGCGCTGTTAACCAATACATCCAGCCGACCGAAATGCTCGATCACGGCGTTAAATAGCTGGGTGACGCCCTCGGCGCTGCTAATATCGGCCTGGATGGGAAGCGCATTAACCCCCAGTGATTTCATATCTTGCACCGTATCGCGGACGGTGGCGTCATCGCTGCTGTGGTAGTGAACGACAATATCGGCACCCCGGTTTGCTAGCTCAAGGGCAATCGCCTTGCCGACCCGGTGCGCAGACCCGGTAACTAATGCGACCTTTTCTGTTAGTGCGATCTGCATAATGGGTTGCCTCTGTCTGTAGTGATTGGAAATACCAAGAAATGTTAGCGGCTTGTTGAGCTTTGTGCAATAGACTACATCGTTCCGCCAGGGTAATCGCACCAAAACTGAATCGAAGTCAAAAGCACATCATATCTTGTTGAAACGTATAGCAGGG
>DAOTUA010000048.1:0-13503 GCA_034437355.1 Anaerolineae bacterium
CGGCACGCGCAGCCACAGCTCGCCCGTGGCCCACACCGCCGCCACCTCACTACGCCCGATCCCCGCACCGAACGCGCCCAACCATCCGTAATGCGTGCTGTGGCTATCCGCCCCGACCAGCAACCGACCGGGGCCGATGATCGCTTCCTCACATAACACCTGATGGCATATCCCGCGCCCGATCTCAAAGAAGTTCGTGATCCCATGTTGTGCCACGAATTGCCGTACCTCATCGTGGTTTTTGGCGTGGCGTGGGGTCGGCGGGGGCGCGGCATGATCCAGCGTGATCGCCAGCCGATCCGGGTATTTGACGCGCTGGTGGGGCAGTTGCGCGAAAATACGCGCAATCGCGGCGGTGTTGTCGTGGCTTAGCACCACATCCGGCCCGATGTCTAGCACGTCCCCCGGCTGCACCCGATCTCGCCCGGCTTTGCGGGCCAGTAGCTTTTCTGTGAACGTTTGCCCGGTCATGGTTGGTTAGCCTCCGGCATCGAAACGGCGCTTTCTTGCAAGATGCGATCCACATCATCCGGCGTGATGCGTTGGGTATCCGCCAGCGATTTTACGCGGGCGGTGGCGCGGTGTAAGGCGTCATCATCCAACGCCAGCCCCAGGTGTGCCGCCCGATCGCGGACAGCATTCCGCCCGACCAACCGATGCGCAATATTCACAGTACGCTCTAGCCCGAAATCTGCCGGGTCAATAGCTTCGTAGCTGGTCGGGTTATTCAGGACGGCTTTGGTATGCACCCCCGCCTTGTGCTGAAACGCATTCGATCCGGTGATCGGTGTGTTGAACGGTACGTCGATCCCAACTTGTGCGGCGACCAACTGCTCTAACTCGCGTAGATACGGTAAGTCGTATTTGCTCACGCTCGCATGGTTGACGGTATACAGCCGCGCCACCAATTCGCCCAACGGCGTGATTCCGTTGCGCTCCCCGATGCCCAGCACGGTCGTGTCGATGTGGGTTGCCCCGGCTTGCAAGGCGGCGTAGGCGTTGGCGGTGGCACACCCGCTATCGTTGTGCCCGTGAAACTCGATGTCGCAACTCACCACTTGCCGCAGGCTACAGATCAGGTTATACGTCCGTAGCGGGTCCGCAATCCCGACCGTATCCGCCACACCGACCCGATTCACCCCGGCCAGGTCCATCGCCCGGTAAACCGTGAACACATCCGCCAGGTTGCTACGGAACGTGTCCTCCGTGCTAAAACGGGTTTCGATCCCCTGCGAGCGCAACCAGGCGACAATCTCCTGACCGGTCTCAACGATCTGCATCAGGTTTTTGCCGTGGCTGTACTGCCGCATATAAGCCGATGTACCAATGTAAATATCGACCCCATCCACGCCACAATCGACCGCGAGCTTAGCCTCGTCCATCCGGGCGCGGATGTGCGTCAACAGCCGGAACTTGCGATCCATGCGGGCAATTGCGCGTAAATCGGCCTCACTCATCGGGCTGGCAACCGGGGTGGTTAGCTCTAAATACTCCACGCCGAAGCGATCCAACGCGGTGGCGATCTCCCATTTATCCCGGCTGGAAAAATGCGCCCCGGAGAACTGTTCGCCCTCGCGCAAGGTCGATTCGATCACGCTAAAATGCTGAACGGTGTTGGGTTGTTGCGCACTGTGCATAGCTAGGCCATCTCCTGTGTTAAACGTTGTAGGGCTATCGTGAGGACGCGCACCGCACGCCCGTATTCGTCCAGGTCGATATGCTCATCTGGTGTGTGGTCCAATGTGCTATCGCCTGGCCCATAAGCGATGATCGGGCACCCCCAACGCGGCCCAACCACGTTCATATCAGCGGTCCCCGTTTTATAGACGAAACGCGGCTTGCCCCCTTCCTTGCGGATGGCCCCACGCATAGCACGGGTCAGTGGGGTGTCTTTATCCGCTACGAACGTATACTCCCGCCCGAACGGTTCGACCGTTGCGCCGGAACTTTCCGTTAGCTTGGCGGTGATCTCATCCGGCGTGATGCCCGGTGGCAGCCGAAACCCAACCACCATCTCGCCCCATTGATGCGTGCCGCCGTCCGATGTGCCGGTATTGATCTCACGGATCGACGCATCCAAGCGCCCAAAAATGGAAGTGGTATCCCCGTTCACCTCACGGACGAAAGCCCGCACACGCTCCCAGTAGCCGACGGCCCGTTCTCCGGCGGTGGGGGCTTCCCCCGCACTGTGCGCGAGTGGCCCTTCCCAGCGCCACCGGAGCAGCAGCCGCCCCTTGTACCCCAGCGTGATCCGGTCCCAGTTAGACGGTTCGCCAATGATGCACATCTGCGGCGCGAACTGCGTCACCGCGTGATGCGCCCCGGCGCTGGTTGGGGCTTCTTCCTCCACGGCCCCGATCACGATCACACGCACGCCCCCCGGCAGCGAACCGTTCAATGCCGCCGCCGCCGCGAACGTACACAACGGCCCCTTAGCATCCACGCTGCCACGCCCGTAGAGCAAACGCCCATCAAGTTTAACCGGCGGGCAACCGGGGAACGTGTCGATATGACCGAGCAGCACAATATCTTTTGTCCCGTCGCCATCGCCCATCACCCCAACCGCGTTCCCGGCCTTGTCGCAGTACGCTTCTGAAAAACCCTGTTCACGCATCCACCCCACCAGAAACTCAACCGCTTCGGATTCCTCGGTCGAATAACTGCGGATACTCACCAGATCGTGCAACAGTTGTTCGTGCGTGTTCAAGTGGGTGAGTGGCATCCGTTATTGCCCTCCTAGCACAACATCAATCGCGTCGATCACATCCCGCAATTGCTCGCGGGTGATGATCAATGGCGGTAAGAGCCGCAAAACCGTTGCCCCCGCCGGGAGCGCCAGCACGCCCCGATCTTGTAACCCCTTTAGCACCGGCGTCACGCGCCCGCGTAGCTCAACCCCGACCATCAGCCCGTGCCCGCGCACCTCCCGGACCTGCTCATGCTCCAACGCCCGTAACTCGTCTATCAGCCACGCGCCCAGCTCTGCGGACCGTTCCGGCAGGCCCTCATCGCGGATGGTGCGCAGCGTAGCGGTGGCGCTGGCGCTCACCAGCGGATTACCGCCGAAGGTCGTGCCGTGGCTGCCGCCCGGTATCTGCCCGTGTTCGCCGCGCCACACGACCGCGCCCATCGGTAGCCCACCAGCAATACCCTTGCCCAGCGCGATAATATCCGGTGTGATCCCGGCGTGCTGGAACGCAAACCAGCGCCCGGTACGCCCTAACCCGGCCTGGATTTCGTCTAAGATCAACATGGCCCCGTGTTGGTCGCACAGATCGCGCAGCCCGCGCAGGAAGTCGGGATCGGCGGGGTTGACGCCGCCCTCACCCTGGACCGCCTCCACCACAACGGCGGCGGTATCCGCATTGATCGCGTTGGCGGCAGCGTCCAGGTCGTTATACGGCACATGCGTTACGTCTGCCGTCCACCCGTCGAACGCCTTCCGGTACTTTTTATTCCACGTCATAGATAACGCGCCCATCGTCCGCCCATGGAACCCGCGCATAGTCGCGACAATGCCAGAGCGCCCGGTGACCAACCGCGCCACCTTCAGCGCCCCCTCGTTGGCCTCCGCGCCGCTATTGCAGAAGAAAAACCGCGTGAAATCCGGCGGCAAGATGCCCGTTAGCACCGTGTATAATTCCGCCCGGCGGTCGTTGTAGAAAATCTCCGGGCAGGTGATGAGCGTCCCGGCCTGCTCTTGGACGGCCTGCACCACCGCCGGGTGACTGTGGCCCAACAGCGCCACCCCCTGCCCGCTGGTCGCGTCGATATACCGCTGGCCGTCGGCGTCGTAAGCGTAGACGCCCTCGCCACGCACAAGCGCCAACGGTCGCTTTGGGTACGCCCCGGAGGTGTGCGCATTTTCAATATCGGTAATGCTCTGATACGTGTTGATCATGCTGTAAATACCGTCCCTGCGCCGTTGAGCGCGTTTTGTATCGGTTGTGGTTGGCGTCCGTCGGCAATCGTGATCCGTTGCACCCCGCCGTCGAGAGCTTCTTGTGCCCCCAAAACTTTACGCTTCATGCGGCCCTGTGCCCAGCCCATCGCCGCCTCGATCTGATCACGCGGGACCTGTGGCACGAAACTATCTTCATCCGGGAAGTTGGCATATAAACCCCGGACATTGCTCAGGATGATCAGGTCATCCGCGCCTAGCGCAACCGCAACGGCGGCGGCGGCCCGGTCGCCATCTACGTTGAGCAACCCGTCATCCACACTGAACGCCTCTGGCGGTAAGACAGGTACCGCCCCCGCCCGCAACACATCCAAAATCGGCGCGGCTTCTACCCCGCTGATCGACCCGGTGTAATTATCGCGGATGATCCGCACGCGGCCATCCACCACCGCCCGGACCGCGCCTTTGCGCGTGCCTAATATGCTATTTTCTACCGGGGCTGCGCCGACCCGATGCGCCGCGAAATGTTCAATAATTTGCGCGTTTACATGGCGGGCCGCCTCGACAAATAGATCACGAGTGCGGGCGTCGGTATAGCGTGAACTGTGCCCGCTGGGTGAGGTGAGCATCCGCACCGGGACGCCGTTTTCCTCACAAAGTCGGTTCGCCTCCGCGCTCACGCCATGCACAACCACTAACGGGCGCGTCACGGCCACGGTCGCCAGGTCCGCCACGCTTGCGG
Source organism: Anaerolineae bacterium (assembly GCA_034437355.1). Classification (GTDB taxonomy): domain Bacteria; phylum Chloroflexota; class Anaerolineae; order Aggregatilineales; family Phototrophicaceae; genus DAOTTY01. The sequence goes on from DAOTUA010000048.1 coordinate 4,644, forward strand.
CTAGGTCTAGCCCAGCCCCGCCGCCCAATTTGACGACGAGAACATGATCCAACATGCGCGGGGTGGGGGTGTCGGGTGTCGTTTGGTTCATCATTTAGGGGTATAATCCTGTAAATTCTAATCCGGTCGTTTCGTTGAATCCGCACATCAAGTTCATACACTGAACCGCGCTCCCGGACGCCCCTTTAACCAGGTTATCCAGCGCCGCGATCACCACCAGATGCTTCGGATCGTGTTCGTCTAGCTCAAAGCCGATGTCGCAATAATTCGTCCCGGCGACAATGCGCGGTTCCGGCAGGCGGTGGATGCCGGTCTTGTTATTCACAAAGCGGATGAACGGCTCTTGTTTGTAGGCTTTGCGGTACGTTTTCCAGATCGTTTTCTCGTCCACGGGTTCGGTGAGCGTGCAGTGAGCCAGCAAGTGAACCCCGCGTATCATCTCGATGCCCGTCACGCTGAAGCGCACCGGCAGATCGGCCCCAATCACCTGCTGCACTTCGGCGGTGTGACGGTGCCCAGTCGGGCGGAAGGCCCGCACCGCCCCGCTACGGATCGGATGATGAGACGCGCTATTGCCGGTCGCGCCACTCTCCGACGAGCCGACCTTGAGTTCGGCATGGACACTGGTCAGTAAGCCCGCCCGTGCCAACGGCAGCAGCGCCAAATTGATGGTCGTGGCGTTACAGCCAACGCCGCTGGCATGGGTTGCGCCCTGTAGCGCCTCCCGGTTAACCTCCGGTAGCCCGTACACAAAGCGATCCAGCCAGGCCGGGGCCGGGTGCGGCTCGCCGTACCATTGTTCATACACGCTCGTGTCGTTCAGCCGGAAGTCCGCGCTCAGGTCGATGATTCGCTCGGCTAGCGCGTCATACTGTTCGATGTGCTGCGCCGATGTCTTGTGCGGTAAACACAGAAACAGCACATCACACGGCTGGAGCGCGTCCGGGTGGGTGAACTGTAACGCGCTGACCCCGCGCATATTGGGGTGTGTGGTATAGATATACTTCCCCGTTTGGCCCCGGCTGGTGATCTGGGTCACCTCGGCGTGGGGGTGGGTGTGCAATAACCGGAGCAGTTCGCCCCCGGTAAAGCCCGTCCCACCGACGATACCGACACGAACGCTCATGCCGCCACCTCTGCTTGCTGCTGCTGCGCCTGTTCGATCACGAACCGCGCCACCTCCGCCGCGATGTCAACCCCGGTCGGCTCGCTGCTATTGCGAAATTCCATCGTATGGTTGATCTCATTGACGACATAGCCGCGCTCTGGGTCCTCTAGCAGGTCGATAGCTAAAATCCCCCCGCCGACGGCCTCCGCTGCTGCCCGGCAGACCTCATCCAACGCCGTGTCAATTGGGCAGTTAGACGCCGCGCCGCCGCGAGCCGTATTTGTGATCCAGTGGGCACTCTCGCGATAGATGGCGCACATCGTCTGCCCACCGATCACAAACGCCCGAATATCGCGCCCCGGCTTGTCGACATATTCCTGCGCGTAATAAATGTGATGCTGGTAATTGCCGAGTGTCTGGCGGTGTTCGATGATACTCTCGGCGCTGTCGCGATCATTGACCCGCGCCAACAAGCGCCCCCAGGAACCCGTCACCGGTTTGAGAACGGCGGGGTAGTGTAAATCCTCGATGGCGTCTATGGCGCTATCTGGTGTGAAAGCGACCCGCGTCTGTGGCTGTGGCACCCCGGCCCCCGCCAGCGCCACCGATGTTGCCAGCTTATCGGCGCAGGTCTGGGCTGTTTGGTAAGTGTTGAGCGTCGGCACGCCCCACGCATTGAGAATCATCAGCGCGTACATCCCGCGAGAGGTGCTAACGCTGCGCTCCAAGATCATGTCGTAGTCGGACCAGGGCGTCCCACTCGGTGCGAGCTGCGACGCATCCCCGGTCACGTCAAAGTTCAAGTCGCGGTCTAATATCATATCTGGCTCAACGCCCGCCTCTCGGAACGCATTCACCAGTAACTTTTCTTCTGCCCGGATGTGTGTCACCAAAATACCAATGCGCATGATTATTCGCCCCAGTCCTCTTCAACTTCCGGCGCGAGGTCAACTTGTGGCGGGTCCAAGCTGATAATTTCTAGCTCCGCGCCGCAGTCCGCGCACACAATCAACTCGTTTTCCATCGCATCCGCCGGGAAAGCCACATCGCCGGCACACTCTGGGCACTCTACAGTAGCAGTTATCATAAGGTGCTTCCTCCTGAAATATGTGTAAAAAATAGCTTTGCTATGGGCCAACAAAAAACGCCGCTTCCCGGTGACATCTGGAAAGCGGCGTTAATAAGCGCGTGTTATGCGCAGCACGACATCCCAGACGATTCATCCGGCTTCTTCACCTTCTTAGCTTTCTTGCTGATGAGAATGTCTGTGCTGTACATCTGCGAAATCTCCGTGTGTTTCCTACAGAAATAAAAAACCGCCCTGCCCGAGCGGAACGCTGTTTTCTTAAGATTGTGCCTGTTGAATCAGGACAAACGAAAAACGCCCGGACGTGTTTACGTCAGGTGATGTTTCTTTGCCTTCTTCTTAAACGTACTTGTAACAGGCATACTGTTTCTCTTGCAGGAATCACTTTTTATCACATTCATCTAATACCTTAGCGAATGATCCGATGGCCTGCAACCACCAATTGATCGAATACCATAAGATGTTATGCACGAAATATTTTGTGCAAGTTGCACGTCACGCCCCGAATTGGCTTAAAACCCGGACGTGTTTTTGGCAGCGGACGGGCCAGCAGGCCCCATCCGAGACATCGTGCTACGATACCCCCCTGGGCGTAGGCGGGAGGGCACGGTGACCCTCCCCTACGTGATTGGGTTGTAGGGGCGTTCCCCCGTGTGCGCCCGGTGGTGTCGACGGGAGGGTACGGCTCCCCTACGATGTCAAAAACGTTCGTAGGCCCCCCATCATCCCGCCCCATCTTGACGCGCTCGCCTCTTAGCCTCTATAATCATTTCATCACTGCCCGTTTCCGCTTGGAAGCGGGCTTATTCATGAAAAGCAAACCAAAGGAGCCACGTTATGGGGCCGCTTCCCAAACGTAAAGTCTCCAAAAGCCGTCGCAACCGCCGCCGTGCCCACGATAGCCTCACGCTGAATCATCTGGTCGAGTGTGAAACCTGCGGGGAATACCATGTGGCGCACCGTGTCTGCCCGTATTGCGGGTCGTACCGGGGCGAAACGGTTATGGAGCCAACGGAAGAGTAAAAACTCTCCCATCAACCGAAAACACAAATTCGGTCTACAAAAAAAGCCACTGGGTGCGTAACGTATCCAGGGCTTTTTTGTTGTACATAGAAATACCTACCGTCATCACATCATCACACATGGAAGGAATACACCCGTGAATTGGAGTACCGTCGCCTTTTTGTTCCCTGGTCAGGGGTCCCAGGTTGTTGGGATGGGCCACAGCATCGCGCAAGCACACCCCATCGCCCGCCAAACTTTCGAGCAAGCCAATGATATTCTGAACACGGATTTTTCTGACCTGATCTTCAACGGCCCCGATCATGCGCTCAATGATACGTACAATACCCAGGCCGCCCTCTATATCGTGAGCATCGCCACCTTACGCGCCCTCCAACAACAGCTACCAGCCGCGATCCCGGCGTTTGCTGCTGGGCACAGCTTGGGGGAGTTCACCGCTTTGGTGTGTGCCGGGGCGCTCACGTTTGAGGACGGGTTACGGCTCGTGCGCGAACGTGGGCGTCTGATGAAAGTGGCCGGCCAAGATCACCCCGGCAGCATGGCTGCTTTCTTGGGACTAGACAAAACCCCCGCCGTCGAAATTTGTAAGGCCGCTGCCGCCGAAACCGGCCAGGCACTCGTGATTGCCAATGATAACTGCCCCGGTCAAGTTGTAATTTCCGGTGGGGCCGCCGCAGTAGATCGGGCACTCGCACGCGGCCAACAGGCCGGGGCCAAGCGAGCGATCAAACTCGCATTGAGTGTCGCCGCCCACTCGCCACTCATGCAAACCGCCGCCGATGCCTTCCAGCAAGAGCTAACACGTATCAACTTCCAACAACCACACCTCCCCGTTTATGGTAATGTCAGCACGCAACCGCTACGCACCCCAGCCGAGATTATCCAGGAGCTACAACAGCAGATTGTCGCCCCGGTGCGCTGGAGCGAATCCGTTCAAGCGATGATCCAAGATGGTGCTACAACCTTTATCGAGATCGGCGTAGGGGATGTCTTATCCGGCCTAGTACGCCGTATCGACCGATCTACCACCCGCATGAGCGTCAATTCTGACGAAAGTCTCAGAGAATTTTTAGAATTTGCCGTGAAATAGCCTGTGCGCTTGCAGCTTTCCTTGAGACACAGTATATTGTGTATTCGTGTCATACTGACGAAACAGCTTTGCACACATTTTATAAGAGCCATTCTGTAAGGCTGTTCAAAATTTGATCTAACACCCATTGGAGGAGTGTATATGCCGAAAAAAATGCACTGGCTTGTGGTACTATCGCTAATACTCATGCTGGTTCTTGCCGCATGTGGTGGCGAAGAAGCTACAACACCAGAAGCAACAGATGAACCTGTAGTTACTGAAGAGGCTACCGAAGAAGCTACTGACGAAGAAGCTACTGACGAAGAGGCTACTGACGAAGAGGCTACCGAAGAAGCTACTGACGAAGAAGCCACTGACGAAGAGGCTACCGAAGAAGCTGCTGACGAAGAAGCCGCTGACGAAGAACCGGCAGCTACCGAAGAAGTGAGCGAAGAAGAAGCCACCGATACCGAAACCATTACAATTGCGCCGGGCGACCCCGTGACACTCGGTTTCACGGCTGTGCTTTCTGGCGAAGGGTTGGCCCCGCTTGGCGTTGACGTACAACGCGGCGCAGAGCTAGCACTAGAAGATCGCCCGATGGTCACGGTAGGCGGCGAAACATTTGAGGTTGGCCTCGATGTTCAGGATGGCATGTGTTCGGCAGAAGGCGGCCAGGCTGTTGCTAACCGCTTCGTATCCGACCCATCCATTGTCGGTGTTGTAGGGCCGCTGTGTTCCAGTGGTTGTACTGCTGCTGCTCCGGTCTATGATGATGCCGACTACACCAGCATCAGCCACGGCTGTACCGCCCCCGCCCTGACCACCAGCGGCTTTACCAGCTTTAACCGCACCACCCCGTCCGACGCGCAACAAGGCGCACTCGCAGCCGAATTCATCTTCAACGAACTAGGCATCACCCAAATTGCCACCCTGCACGACGGCAGCCCCTACGGTGAAGGTCTGGTCGATGTGCTGACCGAGAACTTTGAAGCCCTCGGCGGTGAAGTTGTTGCCGCAGACGCCGTAAACGTTGGCGATACCGACTTCCGCGGCCTGCTAGAAGACATCGCTGGCCAAGAGCCGGAACTCATCTACTTTGGTGGCTTCCCGGCAGAGGGTGCCCGCCTCGCAGAACAGCGCCTAGACGCTGGCCTAGGCGACACCTTATTTATGGGTGCCGATGGTATCCAGACAGCCGAATTTGTTGACCTTGCCGGCGAATTTGCGGAAGGCGCTTATGCTTCCTCACCGCAGCCGCCCAGCAGTGATGCACTCGTCGCCTTTGTCGAACGCTATGTCGAAGCCTATGGCGAAGAGCCGCCCGCACCGTTCCACTCTTACTCGTATGATGCGGTCAATATGTTCTTGAACGCCATCGAAGAAACCGGTGAGTTGGACGACGACGGCAACCTCGTGTTGAGCCGTGCGGACATCCGCGAAGCCATCCGCAGCATGGAGATGGACGGCCTATCCGGTCAGATCGACTGTGACGGCACCGGCGAATGTTCACGCGGTGATGTGGCCTTCTACACCATCGCTGAAGGCATGTTCATCAACCTTTCAGAAGATGCAGAAGCCGCCTCTGAAGAAGCCGAAACGGAAGAATCCGAGGAAGCCTCTGAAGAAGAGGTGGGCACGATTGTTGATATTGCCGCCGGCAACGAAGACTTCTCCATTCTCGTGGATGCGGTCGTCGCTGCCGATCTCGCCGAAACCCTCAGCAGCGAAGGCCCGTTCACGGTTTTCGCGCCGACCAACGCCGCTTTTGAAGCCGCGCTCGAAGCTCTGGGCCTGTCCGCGGAGGACCTGCTAGCAGATACCGAAACCCTGACAGCTATCCTGACCTATCACGTCGTAGCCGGCGAAGTACCCGCCGAAGCTGTGATGGAGATGGACCTGCCCGCCGAAGTTGAAACCGTGCAGGGCGAAAGTCTCACCATCAGCACCGATGACGACGGTAACGTGATGGTCAACCAGGCCACCGTCATCACCACCGACCTGATGGCTTCTAACGGTGTCATCCATGTGATCGATGCCGTCATCCTGCCGCCTTCCGTTGCCGACGCCCTGATGGGTGACGACATGGAAGCCGACGAAGAAATGGACGAATCCGAGGAAGCCTCCGAAGAAGGCATGACCGAGGAAGAAGCCCAAGATGGCGAAATGATGGCAATGGGGCCGTCCGTGATGGTCCAGCCAGGTGGTGAAATCGTCATCGGTCAGGCATCCGCCCTCACCGGTGAAGGCCTAGCACCGCTGGGAATCGACATCCAACGCGGCGCACAACTTGCCGTCGAAGATCGCTCCACACTCACGATTGACGGCGAAGAGTTCACTGTCGTACTCGATTCTCAAGACTCCGGTTGCTCCGCAGAAGGCGGACAGGCTGTTGCCAACCGTTTCGTATCTAACGAAGATCTCGTCGGCGTTGTGGGCCATATGTGCTCCAGCAGTTGTGTTGCTGCCGCCCCGATCTACGACGAAGCCGGTTATACCACCATCAGCCCAAGCTGCACCGCCCCGTCGCTGACGACAAGCGGCTTCGAGAGCTTCTACCGTGCCGTTCCCACCGACGCCACCCAGGGCGTACAAGCCGCAGATTTCATCTTTAATGAGCTTGGCGTGACCAGCATCGCCACCATCCACGATGGCAGCGACTACGGCGAAGGTCTGGTCGATGTGGTGTCCGAACGGTTTGAAGAGCTTGGCGGTGAAGTTGTCGCCGCAGACGCCGTAAGCGTTGGCGATACCGACTTCCGCGGCTTACTGGAAGACTTAGCCGGCTCCGACCCGGAACTGCTGTACTTCGGCGGCTTCCCGGCAGAAGGTGCCCGCCTGATCGAACAACGTTTGGATGCTGGCCTCGATGATGTTATCTTCATGGGCGCAGACGGCATCAACGGTCAAGAGATTATCGACCTCGCCGGGGAATTCGCAGAGGGCATCTACGCCTCGCGCCCGGTTTCCACCAACAGCGACGCCTACGACGCCTTCGTTGAACGTTACATCGAAACCTACAACGAAGAACCCCCAGCACCGTTCCACGCCAACACCTACGACGCCACCATGATGATGATGGACGCCATCGAAGCTGTTGGCTACATTGATGATAATGGCGACCTTGTGGTAGAACGTGAAGCCCTCAACGAGTACGTCAGCACCATGAGCTACAGCGGCCTGATCGGTGACGTGCAATGTACACCGGAAGGCGAATGTCTCGAAGGTCAGATCGACTTCTTCCAGGTGCAGGACGCTCGTTTCGTCAACCTCAGCAACCCCGCCGAAGAAGCGACTGAGGAAGCCGAAGAGATGGGCACGATTGTTGATATTGCCGCCGGCAACGAAGACTTCTCCATTCTCGTGGATGCCGTCGTCGCTGCCGACCTCGCCGAAACCCTCAGCAGCGAAGGCCCGTTCACGGTGTTCGCACCGACCAACGCCGCTTTTGAGGCTGCGCTCGAAGCTCTGGGTCTGTCCGCAGAGGACCTGCTAGCAGATACCGAAACCCTGACTGCTATCCTGACCTATCACGTCGTAGCCGGCGAAGTACCCGCCGAAGCGGTGATGGAGATGGACCTGCCCGCCGAAGTTGAAACCGTGCAGGGCGAGAGCATCACCATCAGCACCGATGACGACGGTAACGTGATGGTCAACCAGGCCACCGTCACCACCACCGACCTGATGGCTTCTAACGGTGTCATCCATGTGATTGATGCCGTCATCCTGCCGCCTTCGGTTGCCGAAGCCCTGATGGGGGCCGACGATTCCGCTATGGACTTGCCGGACCTGGAAGGCCAGGAAATCATCGTCGCAGTTGAAAATGCCTACCTGCCCTTTAACTACATCGACCCGGAAACGGGCGAGGGTATCGGTTGGGACTACGACGCGATCACCATCATGTGTGAGCGCCTCAACTGCGAGCCGGTCTTTACCGAAGCCGCCTGGGAAGGCATGATCGTCGCTGTCTCTAACGGAGAGTACGACATGGCCGCCGACGGTATCACCATTACCGAAGAACGCGCCGAAGTTGTCGATTTCTCTAACGGCTACATCCAACTGGCACAGGTAATCTTGACCCGTGCCGATGAAGACCGCTTCGCCAGCGCCGAAGAACTGGCCGCCGACGAAGACCTGCTCGTCGGTAGCCAACCGGCCACCACCAACTACGACACCGCCGCCGATGTGGTCGGTGAAGACCGCATCCAGGCTTACGAGACTTTCGGTGTCGCTGTCCAGGCCTTGCTCTCCGGTGATGTTGACGCTGTTATTATGGATAACGTCGCCAGCCAGGGGTACATGGGTGCCAACGAAGGCGACCTGATGATTGTCGGTGAACCGCTTACCAGTGAAGAACTCGGTTTCATCTTCCCGTTAGGTAGCGAACTGGTCGAGCCGGTTAACGCTGCGCTCGCCACCATGGAAGCCGACGGCACACTGGATGAGTTATTCCAGAAGTGGTTCGTTGAGTTCGATTCCAGCCAGTTCGATAGCTAAAACCGTTTTCTAGCGGCCTTTCGTTATCGGCGGTAATAAATACCGCACAGGGGCGAGTCTTTTTCAGGCTCGCCCC
>DAOTUA010000049.1:0-4393 GCA_034437355.1 Anaerolineae bacterium
ACCGCATATAGCCACCCGCGCCACGTCCCCGCCCGGACAAGCAACAGCCCCGCCACCAGCATCAGCACCGCCCCGAACAACAAGCTACCTTCCATCATCGCCCGCCGCCCATTGAGCAATACCGCCGGGTTTAGCGCCATGTACAGCGTCGCCATATACGCCACGGGACGGCCCGCCACCAGCCGCCCCGCAAAGAAGATCAACACAACCGCCCCCGCCAAAAATAGGGCAGACGGCACCCGTGACGCAAGCAACAGATCATCGCCGGGGTAAAAGCCATTATCCATGTTGTACTGGTAAGATAAATCCCAATACCAGGGCGGGTTTAGATCATCACGAGTAAACCCGGCAACATCCCACGCCGCCCCGATGGTAAACTTATTGATCGTGCCATTCAGGAGGCGCAACCCCTGCTCCACATCCAGGGCTTCACGCTTGGCGGGGTCGTAGCGCACTTCGTCCAAGTTGCCCTCCTGAACCACATACGCATAATCCAGGCTCATGAATATTTGCATGGACTCATCGCCATGAAACGGGACAGTCGGGTACCCGGCGAAAGCGTACATCGCCAATAACCCAACCCACAGTATATCCAGCGCCCAGGTTGTATCTGGGAAGGTTGGATGATCTCGCAAGATGATTCCTTCTGGTGATTAACCGAACGGGCATTATCCCAGCACCCGCCCGGATTTTGAAGGTAAAATCGTAACTGCTCAGGGGCTTCACCCCCGAACCCCCACAAGCTTTTGCAAAAGCTTGATCAAAACTTTAGCTGTGAAAATCTTCGATTTTCACACAAAATCGTCTAAACCTTCATTTTGGATGACAAAATGGACGCTTTTTGTCCACTTTTTCTGGAAAAAGTGGTGGGGTGTGGGGTGAAACCCCACAATATCCTAATTTCTACCTGAGTAGATACGTAAAATCAGGTAATGGTGATCAGCACCTTTTTTTGCTCGACACTTTGCCCAACTTCGACCCCGATACGCTGGACCGTGCCATCACGCGGGGCTTTCAGTTCATTTTGCATCTTCATGCTTTCTAATACGATGACCGTCTGTCCCTTGATGACCTCATCACCCTCAGCGACCGGCACATCCACAATCAACCCCGGCATAGGCGACTTGATCGAAATTTCGCCGCTAGCTGCGCCCGCCTCGCCCCGACGGTTGCCAAGCAACAACGCCCGTTCATCTAGCACGCCAACATTGTACTGACGCCCACCGATCAATACCTCGTACTCGTTGTTATCCACAACATCCACTAACACCTCGTGCGATCGATTCGCCATAATCACCGAATAGAGCGTTTCCCCCAGCGAAAGAAAGTCGATGTCCACCTGTTCGCCGTTCAAGAATATCTCGCCATCCGGGTTAATTTCGATGTCAAAGGTCTGGCCGTTGATAGTCGTTTGATATTTCATCGGTTGATGCGCTCCCATCGGCTAAGCCACTTCCAGTTACTTGTGTCGCGCTTGGGTCGCATCGAGACCTGCCCGGCAAGCTGGCGGCGGCGGTGGGCGAATAACGTAGCGGCAAGCGCCGCCGTTTTAAGCTCTGCTTCGGTTGGCTCTTCCTCGTAAGTGGACATGCTGAAGCGTTCCTCAACGAACTTGGTATCGAACTTCCCAGCCTGAAAACTAACGCTTTCCAGCATATTCTGATGAAATGGGATGTTATGCTTCAACCCCATGATCGAGTATTCTGCCAGCGCCCGCCGCATCCGTAACATCGCCTCGGATCGGCTGTCTCCGTGGCAGATTAACTTAGCGATCATGCTGTCGTAGTGCGGCGTGATCTCATAGCCGGTATACACCCCGGCATCCACGCGCACCCCCGGCCCAGTTGGGGTCAGCAGGGCCGTGATCTTGCCGATAGACGGGATAAACTCGCTGTACGGGTCCTCCGCATTGATGCGGCACTCAATCGCCCAGCCTTTCGGCTCCATCACGCTTTCGGTCGGCCCCATGCGCCGCCCGCGTGCGATGCGTATCTGCTCTTTCACCAGGTCTACCCCGGTCACCAGTTCGGTTACGGGATGTTCTACTTGTAAGCGGGTATTCATCTCCAAAAAGTAGAAATTCTTGTCCTTGTCTACCAGCCATTCGATTGTCCCGGCATTGACGTAATCGACCGCTTCCGCCGCTTTAATCGACATCTCACCCATCTGCTGGCGTAGCTCTGGGTCCATAAACGGGCTAGGGGCTTCCTCGATGAGCTTCTGGTGGCGGCGTTGGATGCTACATTCACGCTCCCCCAAGTGGACCGTATTCCCATGAGTATCCGCCAATATCTGAAACTCAATGTGCCGCGCCCCCTCGATTAACTTTTCGATGTAAACCGTCCCATCACCGAAGGCGCTTTCCGCCTCCCGCCGCGCACCGATCAACGCGCTGGGGAGGTCGCCCGGATCACGGACCGCCCGCATCCCCTTACCGCCGCCGCCCGCCGATGCCTTCACCATGATCGGGAAGCCGATCTCGGCTGCAACCTGGATGATCTCATCGTCACTTAACCCCGGTTCTGTGCCCGGCACAATCGGCACGCCGGCTTTCGTCACGGCGGCACGGGCGGAGAGTTTATCGCCCATCATCCGGATCGCATACGGTTTCGGGCCGATGAAGTTCAGCCCGGCATCGATCACTGCCTGCGCAAAGGTCGCATTTTCCGCTAAGAACCCGTAGCCGGGGTGGATAGCGTCGGCTTGTGTCTGGTGGGCGGCCCGGATGATCTGCTCGATATGCAGGTAACTTTCGCGTGGGGGCGGTGGCCCGATGTTGACCGCTTCATCGGCATAACGGACATGCAAGCTGGTGCGGTCTGCCGTCGAATAAACCGCCACGGTTGCGATCCCCAGGTCCCGGCACGCCCGGATGATGCGGACGGCAATTTCACCACGATTGGCGATGAGGACCTTCTGGATTTTCGTTTGTGGTTGATGCTCTGCCATATTGGTATTGCCTCCGTTAAAGCGGGATATTGCCGTGTTTCTTCGGCGGGTTGTTGTCACGCTTGTTCTGTAGGATGTTCAGCCCGTTGATCAAACGAGCGCGGGTCTCACGCGGTTCGATGATGTCGTCAACATACCCGCGCTGCGCGGCAATATAGGGCGAGGCGAACTTCTCGCGGTATTCGTCTACCAGTTCGATTTTGCGCGTGTCAGGGTCGTCGGCTTCTGCCAACTCGCGCCGATGAATAATGCTCACCGCGCCATCTGGCCCCATCACAGCGAACTCGGCGGTCGGCCAGGCCAGGTTCATATCGCCCCGAATGTGTTTGCTGCTCATCACACAGTAGGCCCCGCCGTAGGCTTTGCGCGTTGTCACCGTTAGCTTGGGTACGGTGGTTTCGCAGTACGCATATAGCAGCTTCGCCCCGCTGATGATGATCCCGTTATGCTCTTGATCTGTGCCGGGCATGTATCCCGGTACATCCACAAACGTGATAATCGGAATATTGAACGCATCGCACAGCCGGATAAACCGGGCCGCCTTCTTGCTGGCCTTGATGTCTAGCACGCCGGCTAATACCATCGGCTGGTTAGCGACAATCCCGACACTATACCCACCCAGCCGCGCAAACCCGATCACAATATTCTGTGCGTAGCCCTCATGGATTTCGTAAAAGTGCCCATCATCTACCACCCGGTCGATCACGTCTTTGATGTCGTAAGGCTTGTTCGGCTCCGTTGGGACGATCTCGTCTAGTTCCGGGTCCGCCCGCAGCGGGTCATCCGTTGACGGGAACATCTGCGGGTCCTCCATGTTGTTCTGTGGTAGATAGCTCAGCGCCTCGCGCACCAGCAGCAGCGTTTCCGTTTCGTTTTCCCCCACCACATGGCACACGCCACTTTCGGAAGCATGAACCTGTGCCCCGCCCAATTCCTCGAACGTCACATCTTCATGCGTCACCGACTTCACGACATCCGGCCCGGTGATAAACATATAGCTGGTATCCTTGACCATGAAGATCAAGTCTGTTAGCGCCGGGCTGTAAACCGCCCCGCCCGCGCACGGCCCCATGATGACGCTAATCTGTGGGATAACGCCGGAGGCCATCGTATTTGCCAGGAATATCTCGGCATACCCCGCCAGGCTATCCACCCCTTCCTGAATCCGTGCCCCGCCACTATCCATAATCCCGACCACGGGCGCACCCGTTTTCATCGCCATATCCATAATCTTGAGTATCTTCTGGGCATGGACTTCGCTCAGGCTGCCACCAAACACGGTGAAATCCTGTGAGTAGACGTAAATAAGCTGCCCATCTACCGTCCCCCACCCGGTGATCACGCTATCGCCCAGATATTGCTGCTGCTCCATCCCAAAATCCGTACGGCGGTGGGTTACAAAAGCGTCCACCTCACGAAAGCTGCCCGGGTCCAGAAAAATATC
>DAOTUA010000050.1:0-6644 GCA_034437355.1 Anaerolineae bacterium
CCGCCCCCGATAATTTCGCCCCCAACGCCCCCGCCGCCAGCGCCGCATCGACCAACCCGTCCAACGCCACCGACGACACCGTTAACCGCTGCAACAACATATGATTTTCCGTCATCAGCCCGCCCAACCGCCGCACCTCCCCCCATCGGATCGCATCCCGCGCAAATCGCCCAATCTCCCCGATGCGCTCAAACACCCGCCCGATCCCCTCCCGATCCATATCGTACAACAACCGCACCGCACCCACCGTTTCGCTTGTCGCCGCCTTGCTCCCGCTATTGGCTACCACAAACTCAAACGGTTCACCCACATCAAACAACTCAAATTCCGAATCTCTTACAAAAAACAAAGGTTTTTCGTGTACAATAACTGTATTGTCAATCCCACTCGGTGTCCCATGGAAATACTTTTCCGTCTCGTAAACATACCCATTGATCCGATCCAGGTCCGGCGGAACCCCAGCATAAGCGTACAACGCCCGCGTTATCGCCGTCCCGACCGCCGCCCCACTGCCAAACCCGCTAGCTGGCGGTATATCCGAGCGCAACCTGATCTCCACATCCGGCGTATACCCCAACAGCGCATCACATACACGCACACACAGCCGGATGAACGGATCATCGTCTGCCAACGTAACTGCGGCCTGCGACACCGGCGACGTAAGATGTAACGCCCTCACCGAGTCCGTAATAGTCGCCGTCACCCGCAATTGTGGTAACGGGATCGCAATCGCAGGTGCGCCGTACACAACCGCGTGTTCCCCACATAGAATAACTTTTGCCGGTGCCGTCGCTTGTACTGTCATGAAACCATTACCGGTAATTTGCCCTTTGCTAAACTATAGACTATATTCTAACGGCTACAGTTGTGATGAAAATAGGTGAACCCTTATGCTAGACTGGCTGCTCCAAAACAACCAACTTGCCGCCCTCATCGCCTTTGTGATAGTCCTCGTCCCCGTCGTGATCATACACGAACTCGGGCATTTTATCGCTGGGCGCTCTGTTGGCGTGACCATCCTCGAATTTGGGATCGGCTTCCCACCCCGCATCGGTAAACTATTCACCGTCTGGGGAACCGAATTCACGCTCAACTGGCTGCCCTTCGGCGGTTTCGTCCGGCCCCTTGGTGAAGATATCGTCAGCCAAAAAGACAGCGAATACGAAAACATGGATCGCCGCGAAGCCGAAGAACGCGGGCTAGAAAATATCAAATCCGTCGGAGAAGCCAAACCGCTACAACGCATCTGGTTTCTATCCGCCGGGGCCATCTTCAACCTGATTACCGCTTTCTTCGTCTTTATCGTGCTTGGGTTAGTCGGCATCCCCGGCGAACGCCTACAGGTCATCCACATTGAATCCGGCTCCGCACTAGCCAACGCCGGCCTACAAAACAACGACGTGATCGCCAGTGTCAACGGAGAAAACTTCCTCATCGCCGAAAACTTCTTCGAGATCGCCAGCCAAACCAACACCCCCCCACAACTGACCATCCTACGCGGCGAACAAGGCCAGGAAATTACCGCTACCCTCCCGGATACCCCCGCTTTCAGCCCACAAGTAGACGACTTTTTCGTTTACATCGTTGGCGTAGCCGACAACGCCCCCGCCGACCGCGCCGGCATGCAACCCGGCGATCTCGTTCGGCGCTTCAACGACGAACCCGTGCGCTCCGTTGTTCATCTGGTCGAACTCACAAACCAACACCTCGGCGAAACCATCACCCTAGGGATACAGCGCGGCGATGAAACCCTCACCATCGACATCACCCCACGCCAAAACCCACCCGAAGGCGAAGGCTCCATGGGCATTATGATCGATACCGCCTTCCACAACACCGAGGCCGGGCTATCCTACCGCCCCCTCCCAGACCAAACCATCGTCCCCCTTTCGCTGTCCGAATCCATTCAATATAGCGCCGCCCGCTTCCAAGGGATCATCAACGCTATCGTCAGTATCCCCGCGCAACTTTCTAGCGGGCAAATCACTGCCGCCGAAGCTCGCCCCGTCAGTATCGTTGGCATTAGTCAGGTTGGTGGCTTCTTCCTACAAGAAAGCATCGCCCAAGACCGCCCCATCGAACTGCTCAACTACGTTGCCATTATCAGCATCGCGCTTGGCCTAACCAACCTGCTACCCCTCCCCGCACTAGATGGCGGGCGCATCCTTTTTGTGATCATCGAAATGGTACGCGGTAAGCCCATCCCCCCAGAACGTGAAGGCTTCGTCCACCTACTCGGCTTGGCCTTTCTACTTTCCTTAACTGTCGTGTTCGTGATTAATGACATCATCAACCCCGTCACCGACCTGATACGCTAAGCGAGGACCCCATGACCACATCCGATAACTTCCAAGTACCACAAGAACATACCCTATCCGATGCACTCGACGCCCTCCGCGCCGCCCGTGCCGATACCGTCACCCTGCCCGCCCCCGTTTTCTACGGCCTCTCCGACCTACGCCCAGAACAAGCCCAAACCTTCTTCAACACCTGGCAAACCCTCCCAGATGTTCTCCGCACCCGCACCGCCCGTCAATTTGTCGATACCGCCGAATCTAACTTTGAATTTCACTACGACCAACTCGGCCTGACCCTACTCCAAGACCCACTCCCCGCCATTCGCAAAGCCGGCGTCGAACTACTATGGGAAAATGAAGAACCCGCTGTTCTGCGCACTCTGTTAACCGTCCTCGACCAAGAGACCAACGACGCCGTAAAAGCCGAACTGCTCAACGCGGTAGGCCGTTTCTTACTACTTGGCGAGTTCGACGCCATTTCACAACAGGCCGCCGACCGCGCCCAACAAGCCGCCCTCAACCTATGGAACACGCCCACCGAAAGCGTCCTCGTCCGCCGCCGCGCCCTAGAAGCCCTCTCTAACCGCACCTCAGACAACCTGCGCCAGATGATCCGCAGCGCCTACCAAAGTAACCTCCATGACATGCGCGTTAGCGCCGTCTATGCCATGGGCCGCAGTTGCGACCCCCACTGGACCGACGCCATCCTGGAAGAACTCAATAGCACCGACCCCGAACTGCAATACGAAGCCGTCCGCGCTAGCGGGCAAATCGAACTCGAAGACGCCCTACCCGAACTCGCACGCCTTGCCGCCCAAAGCGACGACCGCGAACTACAAGAGGTAAGCATCTGGGCACTCGGTGAGATCGGCGGGGGAGTCGCGTCTAAGTACCTCGAAGAATTGGCGAACACCCTCGGCGAAGACGACCCGGACCTAATGGACCTCATCGAAGATGCAATCCACAACGCCCAGATCAATCTCGACCTCGGCGCGATGTTCAACAACATAGACTAACAACATCTGCACCGCCTATTTGGTAGGGGAGTACCTCCGTTTACGCCCGTTTCGCTCCCCTACAGGGGATTTGCGCTTGGGGCCACACGATCCAACGTAGCATCAATCAGGCTGCGCTCGCCGGCACTCTCCGACCCCATTTCAACACACATCGCCAACCCCAATAGCGTTATCTCCGGCGGGAATCGACTCTGATCCGCCAAATTCATCGTCAAAAACGGACAACAAAACAGCGCCAGCTTCACATACTCGCGCCAACCGGACCGCAACATACCCTCATCGGACAACCGTCCCAGTATCGGCTTTAGCACCCGGTCCGCTTTACTCTCCAAAAACATATGCCTCACATCCGCAATTTCATAATTGTGCGTCACCTCCCACCAACCCCCCGGCCCCACCTGCAACCGTATATCCAGCGCATCGCGTTTCTGCTGCGGATAATACATCCACATCGCAAACACATTATGGAAAAGCGGCTTCACCAAATCCAATAACGGATCATGCCGCCCGGCGAACGCCGGATCAAAGTACAACATCCGCAACGCCTCATCCGACCGTAACCAGAACACATTCCCATTGTGCGCGTCACCATGCCCAACCACCGACGGCCCCGCCTGCTCCGGGTCCAGCGCCACCAATGCGCGTCGGATCAAACCATCCAGTGTATCCGAGTAATGCTGACCATTAATCACCCATTCGGCCTGACGGACCGCATCAAAACCGACCGGCTCCGGCTGGCCCGGCAACGTTACCGCCACCTGCCGCGTTACCTCACCCGATGCCGCCACACCGTAAAACCGTTCCATACGACCCGCCGCCAGCCGCAAATAAAACAACTGATGCACCGGCGCATCGGCAGCTTCTTGTGCCGTTTGTCGGCCTAACGTCCGATGATAAATCGCCAGCAAATCGTCATCAGCCCGATTTTGGGCGGCCTTCAGCCCCTCAAAAGACGCCTCCGCGCCGTTTTCAACCGCCCACGCCACATCAAAAACTGACGGATCATCAATCACATCGTAGATTAAAATATGCTTGCCCGCTTCCGTCGATTGATACCTCGGCTGGATAACCGGATACCCCGCCTCCGCCAGAATACCCGCCCGGTAATACTCACCGATAACGTTATCCGGCTCGGTATGCGTCTTAAAAAACAGACGCTCGCCGCCCGCAAGCCGCAAAAACCCGTTGAACGAATTCAGCGACACCGCCAACGGCTGCAACTCGACCGCCACCACATCCAGCGCCGGGAACATCTCGCGGATAAACCCCAGCAGCAGCTTCTCCGCTTCTTTTCGGTCGCTAAACTGTAACTCCTGGATGCGCTGAAGCAAATTGTCCGTCATCAAGATACCTTCATCACAGGCCCAAAATTTCGTTACGCTTGCGAATCGCCATCGCATGGGCCGGGAACCCCTCATAATCCGCCAACGTCGCCGCCGTCCCCTGCAACCGTTCATACCCCTCCCGTGACAAATACCCCACCCCAGACCGCTTCAGAAAGTCCCAGATGCTCACCGACGAAAACGTCTTAGCAAACCCGCCCGTCGGTAAGATCGCGTTCAAGCCCAAGCAGTAATTCGCCGTCGGGATCGGCGTCAACGGCCCCAGCAAAATCTCCCCAGCGTTGCGCAACTTATTCAACGTCACAAACGGATCGTCAACCAACACCTCCAGATGCTCCGGGGCATACTCGTTCACAAACGCGATAGATTCCTCCAGGCTATTGGTCAGCAGTACCCCGCCGTAATTACCCAGCACATGCTCAACAAACTTGCGCCGCCACTCCGGTAATTCCGCAATGTAGCCCGGCAACAATTCCAGCACCTTTTCGGCCACCTCCCGGCTGTGCGTCACCAACAACGCCGCCGAATCCGGCCCGTGTTCCGCCTCGACCAATAAATCCAACGCTGCCAGCGCCGGGTTCACGTTCTCATCCGTCAAGATAATCGCCTCACTCGGCCCCGCCGGAAGCCCCACGTCGAGCGTACCATATAACAACCGCTTCGCCGCCGAAACATAACTGCTCCCCGGCCCGATCACCTTATCCACCTGCGGCACCGTCTCCGTGCCATACGCCAGCGCCGCAATCGCCTGCATCCCCCCGACAGCGTACACCTCATCCACGCCGCACGTCTCCGCCGCAACCAAAGCCGCCGCATCCGGTTTGCCATCCGGGGCCGGCGGCGTCACCACCACCACCCGCGGCACCCCCGCCACCATCGCCGGGGTCGCCAACATCAGCATCACCGACGGAAACGCCCCCTTCCCACGCGGGACATACAACCCAACACTCGCAATCGCAGAAATACGCTCCCCCGCCATGATCCCCGGTTGCACCTCCGTAAACCACATTGGCTCCGGCATCTGTTCCTCATGGAAACGCTTAATGTTGACGTGCGCAGCCTCAATCGCCTGGATAATCTCCGGCGCGACCTTCTCCCGCGCCGCCGCGAAATCCGCCGCCGTCGCCCGCAGCATCCCGGCATGGAACCCTTCCGCATCAAACTTCTGCGTATACGCCACCACCGCCGCGTCACCCTCATCCTTAACGCGCCCGGTCACCTCTTGCGCCAACGGCAACAAATCGCTGATGTCCTGCTCCGCCCGCCGCATTAACTTGGCCTTCTCAGCACCCGACAAGCGATCTAACTCTAAAAACTGAACCATGGTTTGTCCTCACTCACACATTCACTAGCTATCAATTAGGCCATTCAAGCCGCTATTCTCCGACTGGGGCAGTCCGTTGTTCCACCGAAAACCCCTCAATATACCCACGGACCGCCATCAATTCCGCATTCAGTACGCTACACCCCGCCGCCCCCCGGATCGTATTATGCGTCAATGCCGAAAACTTATAATCCAACACATTGCACCCCCGCAACCGTCCCACCGATGTAGTCATGCCACCCCCCGCATTACGATCCCGCCGAATCTGTGGGCGGTCTTGCTGCGGCAGATACCGGACCGCCTGTTGCGGGGCACTCGGCAGCGCCAGAATCTCATCCGATGCCCGGAACGCCTCCCACGCTTCGATAATCGCCTCCGCCTCCGGTTGCTGCTCAAACTCAACCGAAATATTCACCAGATGCCCATCAATCACCGGAACCCGGTTACAAGCCGCCCCCGCATCTGCCTGCAACCACCGAACCTTATCGCCGTCCATGTCGCCAAGCATCCGCAGCGTTTCTGTCTCCATCTTATGCTCATCCCCCCCCACATACGGCACCACATTATCAATAATATCCAAGGATGCCACACCTGGGTAGCCCGCACCGCTAATAGCCTGCATACTCACCATATGGAAACGCCGCACCCCAAACCGCATCAACGG
>DAOTUA010000051.1:0-8322 GCA_034437355.1 Anaerolineae bacterium
GGATAAATCCGGGGGATTCTTGACCTCAAGCAAGGTTGCCCGATTATGCCGAAGCGTTCCCAGGTCTTACAACCTCTAAGTCGTGGGTTGATGCCCCAACCCGCTTTTGATGACAATATGTTGTATGATACCGTCATCAAATAATGGAACAGACGACCATGACCTACCAAGACAAGCTACAGCAAGAGGCGGACCTATGGGGGAGCGTCGATGAAAGCCACGCCGTCCAACTCGCCCCAGATTGGCGCACCCACCAGCACTTACGCCACAACGCTATCATGCACACAGCGGATATTAACGCGCTGCTGGAGCGTATACAGCCGGGGATGTACACGCTCGAATTAGGCTGCGCTTCCGGTTGGCTGACGCTGGCCATGGCGCAACGTGGGGCGCACGCTGTCGGGCTAGATGTCAGCGAGAAATCGCTGGCGGTAGGCCGGGCTTATTACCAGCAAGTGAAAGATGAGACCCCCGGCACCGTCCGGTATGCTTACGCCGACCTGAACCACGTTCAACTCGAAGCCAATCACTACGACATTATTGTGACGAAAGGCACGCTGCATCACCTGGTCGGGATGCCGCACCTGATCCCACAAGTTTATCGAGCGTTGAAACCGGGCGGGTTGTTCTGGATCAGCGATCAGGACGGCGACGAGGCGATGCTAACGGCCTTATTCGCCAGCGGGTTGATGTTCATCTTGCCGACCACGATTGGTTACCGTGACAAGATCGCCGGGTTAGCCAAGTTTGGGGCTAATGCCCCGGCTCGCATCAAAGCGAGCATGGAGGCGGAAGGGCTTTCTCCGTTTGAGGGGGCCGGGCGCGATCACGATTGGGTGGCGTTGATCGGCAGTCAGTTTGAGATCGAACAGTTGATCCGTAAACCCGCCGTGACCGGGTATATCGCCCATCAGTTAGCGATGCCGCGCTGGGCAGCACTACCGCTTTTGCGTGGTCTGCGGGCGGTTGATACCTTGCTGGTGCGGGGCGGTTTGTTACACTCCACCGGTGTGATTGTGTACGCGCGCAAACCGTCGGCATGATCACGACGCGGCTGTTGGCCTACTCAAACTTTAGCTGTGAAAATCGTCTAAACCTTGATCTTGGCTGACAAAATGGACGCTTTTTATCCACTTTTTCTGGAAAAACGGATGGGGTGTGGGATGAAACCCCACGATATTGTATCTCTACCTGAGTTGTTACCTACTCACAGATAATCACAGTGATGATCGTCCAGGTGGTGCGTCCCACGGATGGACTTGGCGCGGTCGGTGGCTTGCGGTTGGGTCAGGGCGGCTTCTACAGACGTACCCGGTATGCGTTGCGCCAAGCGTTCCGCCAAGACCGCGCCAGCCCGATTACTATTGACGACAACATAATGGGCGGCGGTGGGGTGCTGCTGGGCGATTAACCGGGCGGCTTTGAGGGGGTTGTACAAATCAACGCAATCTAGCACGAGTACCGGGTCTGGTGTCCGGTCGGACACTACGGCCTGTTCGTAACGCTGCAAGTGATCCGTTAGTTCGTCGGCGGTCAGGTTGCCCCCCAGAAAGAGTAAGTATATGCCGGGTTGTATGCGCTGGACTTCGGCAGCCATAGGGCCTCATTTTTGCTGATCAACATTATTGGTATTATGCCAGATCAAGCGTATCCGGGCGAGCGTGTGCCCAATAAAAGCCGGGCTTTTGCCAGGGCAATCGCACTAAAACTGAATCAACGTCAAAGGCATATCATATCTTGTTGAAACGTATAGCAGGGTTTGGGATGCAATCCCAATCTATGCCACCAGGTTGTGTTGACATTTACGCAAAAAACCGGTGATTGTAGGGGGTCAGCGTGCTGAACCCAGGGCATAGCACGCTATGCCCCTACGTTTTGAACCGTTGTGGTATTGAACGAGATCGAAATTTCAAACATCCAACAGCGCCTAGAAAAATTTGATGCGATTACCCTGGGGCTTTTGCCCAAATATTTGCAATAATCGTCAGGAAGATTAAAATCATACCCATAGAAAAACGCACCCGTGCGAAACTGAGGGTAAATAAAAGATGAACCTGCGACGGATTTTTGACGTAGATCAACCTACAAAAGATATTCAGGCCACCCAAGAAGAAGCCCCGCGCTTTTTATCCAGGGCCGCTTCCCCGGAACAACGCACGCGCCATTACATCGAGAACCGATGGCACGGCCAGTATATGTATTACTCTACCAAATCGGAACACAACCGCAAGCAACACCTTCGCTTACAACTGTTTATCGCGGTGGTGGCGGTATTGGTCCCGGTATTGCTTGGCTTCAATGCGGACATCATCAACTGGGTGAGCAGCCTGACCGCTGCTAGCGACGGCTGGTATTCCGCTTTTCTGAACGATAGCAACGTGCGTATTTGGATCAGCGCCATTAACATGGTCCCGGCGGTGTTATCCGGGTTGGTAGCCGCCGCGGCTGCCCTGGAAAACGTCCAGAAATACGGGGATAACTGGCGGGCCTTCCAAACGGCGGCCGATGGCCTGGAGCGTGAACGCGCTCTGTTTGAGGCCAACAGCGGCCCCTACCGCAAAAACAAAAACCCGAACCGCTTGTTTATCGAACGGTCCGAGGACGTTATCGCCCAGGAAACAGGCCGCTACTTCGCCCGTGAGGAACAGAAGGGGGGCGCGGAACAAGCCCCAGACGACGTATTTAACGAACTGATGGGATTTGAGAAAAATCAATCCGGTATGCTGGCCGACGATACCCCCATCTACGACGACGTTGATGTTGCTGTAGACAAAAAGGCCGGGCTATACGGCTAGGTTCGACACGCAATCGCATCTGGCCTGGGCTGTCCCCGATGCAGCCGTTTTAAGATTCTTCGTAACGACTCAGGTAGCGATAGGATATCGTGGGGGTTCATCGCACACCCCACCACTTTTTCTGGAAAGTAAAGAAGAGCTGTTACGACTCTTCATCGTCGGTATTGGGCGGGGCGGCTTGTGTGTTGCCGTCAACGTTGACCGCTTCGGCATCTTCTGGGCGGATGTTGATGATGATGCGGGTTGGGTCCTGATTGCGCTTGAGCAAGTAATCATCGATCCGGTCGATGAACTTCAAAATATCATCGGCGTGCGGGTAATCGTGTAATACGCCCGCGACGCGGCGCAGCGTGTCTTTGAGGACATCGAAGGCATAGGCCGCGTCGTTGGGCACGGTTTCTAGCACGGAGGGCAGTACATCCTCCGCCTTTTCGATGTACCCGTTGGCAAGCTGCGCGGTTAACAGGTCGAAGTACCCCCAGTAGTTATCAACCTCCGCCTGGACTTCGGCAAACGCCAGCCGTTCGACGCGCTTAAACATCCGTAGCATGTCCTCCACCTTGTTCTCACGCCCGTAAAGCGTCGCCAGGTTGCTAAAGGGATACGATGAATGCGGCGTAACCATCGTGGCCTGTTCGTAAGCATAAGTGGCCTGGTCTACCTGACCGCGACGGCGGTACAACCCACCGAGTGCCCCCCACCAGCTTTCGCCATCCTCATCAACCAATTTTGGAGAAATCTTCAGCCCCTCTAACATCAGTTTTTCGCCCAGGTTAAAGCGTTGCTCGCGTTCGATTCCCTGCTCTAATTTCTCGCCCATTTTGCGGTATACAAACCCCAATGCCACCATTGCCGGGGCGAAGTTGTCATCAATGGATAACGACTTCTTCAAATGTTCTTCGGCGGCCTCTAGCTCGCCTTGAGACGTGTACACATACCCCAGCCGATAGAACGTGACCGGGTTGTTATTGTCTAGCTCTAGTGCCCGGCGGTAGGTGTTGACCGCGCCAACATAATCTGCGGCCCGATATTGGCGCTCGCCAAAAGACAATAACGCGGTCGCCAGGGTCGCATTAGCGGATTCTTGCTGTTGTTTCTCAACGATCTGCATCAGGCTTTCGCTGAGCGAGTCAAACTCGTTGCGGCGATGTTCCAGATCGGTCTCAAATTGCTCACGGATGGCGAGTATCTCTTTCTCGACCTCTTCGCGGGCCTGCGTCAGGCTGCTCTCTGCGGAGATCAACCGGCCAACACCAAAGACACCCGCCGCCGCCGCCACGACCGTAATCGCAACGCTGATCGCCTCAAAGATACCCAGTAGGTTAAAGGCTAATTCGGTCGCTTCTTCGGCACTCGCGGCGCTAGATTCCGCTAGCGATGTGTTTTCGGCAACCGCCGTGGCGACGATGTGTATCTCATCCAAGATCGCTTCTGGTGACGGTGGGGGTGGCGTCGGCTCGTCCTGGGCTATCACCACCGCCGTGAACAAAAATAAGGCCGCCAAGCCCACCAAGATCATGCTACGTCTCATGGTGTCTTTCCTTTGATGACTATCACATATCACGTTATTTATGCGCACCAAACGCCTTAGCGAGGCTATCAACCATGGCCTGAGGGCCAGCCGCAGTCGAGACAAGATGAATATTGCCGCGTTTGATAATCGAGCGTAAGAGCGATTGGCTGGTCTCCCCGGTGCGAACCGCCGTTGCCAGATCATCGGAGAAGCGCCCGCTGCCCTCCATCACCACGAGTGGCATATTCAGGTCTTTGGTGGTGGCCATGTACGCTTCTTGCCGGGTGATTTGCCCACCGTTGATCACAATCCCGGAGGCGATCACCGGGCGGGCCGCCTTGCCACGCTCGCCCCCGGCCAGGATGTGTGCTATATGGATGATCATTTCCGATTCGTCCCCGTAATTATCCCCCGTGACAAACACAAAATGCGAGTGCCCAGGGCTTAGCGGGTGCCCCTGCTCCGGCGTGTGCCCGTCATATTGTACCAACTTGTGCGGTGCGATCCCGACCAATGGGAAAGTAAATTTGTTTTTCAACCGGGCGGACGCCATCATTTCGATTACGCCGGAGTGGGTCGCCCCGTCGATCACCACCACCTGATTTTTTTCTGCAAATGGGGCAATCGCTTGATCAAACATATCCCGTGTGAGTTGTTTATCGCCCTCGGACATCTTCCCGGCCCCACCAGTGATAAAAATTGCGTGGCGGGGGCGGCCCCCAATCATCAGCAGGTCCAGGACTTTCTTGGGATGTTCTTTCGCATCCACAAAAACAGCAGGGATTTGACTACCATTTAAATGAACATTAAAAATTTTGTTGCGTGGGGGGCTACCGTCCCCACCAAATAAGTTCTTCAGGAAACCCATCGTCAGTGTTCCTCTTGCTAGGCCATCGTCATTATGTACCAGGACAGATTCACCTTATACTACTGCATGTTCCCGGTTTGTGCTTCTTAATTCACCCGCCGAATCCGTCATTTAGGCCCATTTAGCCGCCTATAACAGAAATTTCATCCAACGCTTGTGTGCAAACCCCGTCAAGTTAAGTATAATATATGAAGATTTGTCCTGAATTCTATCTGGAAGACGACCGAATGCCTTCCCTAGCTCGTATCATAACAGTTGACCCCATAGGAAATACGGCCCGTGTTGTACGAGCCATAATTGATCTATCCGATTACGCTTGTCGTCAGGTCGATGTTCCCACTGGCGAAGAAGCCCTCGAAGAACTACAACTAGGCGGAGCCAGCTTGATCGTAAGCGCCCTGAAGTTGGATGATATGTCCGCAATGGCACTGGTCGAACAGGCCCAACAGACCCACCCAGAGGCCGCCGTCATCGTCTTGGCCGACGAAACCGACCCGCTCATGGCCCCCGACGAACAGCACGAGCGCGGCTGTGTCTACTTCCGACGCCCGCTAGATATTCAAAAGTTCGCCTCCGTCATCTTTGCCGGGATGCGCGGTGTAGACATCTTCGACGCGCTACGCAAAGCCAGCCAAACCAACAAAGAAAGCGGCTCCGATTTCGGCCCAGTCCCCCCCATCCATACCGATAGCGCCGGCAGTATTGTCGATAAACTCTTGATTGACCTGGGCGCGATGGCGATTTTCCTGATTGGGCGCGATGGATCACTGCTATTAGAACGCGGGGCCGATAACTACCTGGACCGCCAGGCCTTGCTGGATGCGCTGATGCCCACGATCAACTCGACCATCAACATGCGTGATATTGTGGGCGGCGAAGCCACCATGCTACAGTTCTACGATGGCGACCACCGCGACATTTACACGCTCTCCGTTGGGCTGCATCATATGTTGTGCATTGCCTACGACGGCGAAAAAGGCCAGCGCGAGTTCGGCATGGTCAACCGATTGGGCCGTAAAGCCGCGATGGACTTGATCGCGCTGTTAGGGGCCGAAGCCTTCATGCTACGCCGCGCACGCCCAGAAGCCCCCCCCGATGACGAACTCCCACGCCGCACGATGGCAACCCCCCGCGTACAGGCCGACGACCTGGAAGAACCCGTCCAGTTAGAACGGGCGACCGAATTTGTCTCCGATGCGCCAGAAATAGAAAGGGTAACGCTCGAGGCCATTTCTGACGATGAGTTCGACCCTAGCTTCCTGGACCAATTGGATAACCTGGACGACACCGAAGCCGAGCAGTTATTCGGCTTAGAAAGCCTGGAAAATAGCGAACTCAATATCAAGCTCGGTAAGACGATCTCGCGGGATGACGCCGAAGAACTCGGCTTGTTGTAGCGCAATCCCACCATCTGACGGTATAGTTAAAGACGGTTAGCAGCGGGCTAACCGTCTTTTCGATTGCAATTGAGAGGATGATAACCGATGAGCAAATATCAAAATGATACGTTCCTGGGGATGAAGTTCGGTGTTTATATCCTCAAAGAAGTGATCGCTATCGGTGGGATGGCACGGGTTTACCTGGCGGAAGATGAGTCTTTGCAGCGCCCCGCCGCCGTCAAAGTGCTAGACTTAAACCAGGATTGGGTCGATGAAACCATCCTAGAACGCTTCAAGCGAGAGGCGCACGCCGTCGCCCAGCTCGATCATCCGAATATCATCACCATCTATGCTTATGGCACCGACCAAAACGCCTATTACCAGGCCATGCAGTATGTCGAGGGCCAAGACCTGCGCATCGCGCTGATGGCGTTACGCGATAAGGGCGCAACCATGCCGATTGATGATGTGCTGGCCATTATGACTCAGGTTGCCTCCGCGCTAGATTACGCCCACCGACACGGCATTATCCACCGCGATATTAAACCGTCTAATATCCTGCTTCGGCGCGATGGCGTCGCCATCCTGACCGATTTTGGGCTGGTACTGCGTAACGACGATCAGACGATGGGAACCGCGTTCGGCACGCCGCGCTATATCGCCCCAGAACAAGCTGTGGCATCGCAGCAGGCCGTCGCCCAGTCCGACATTTACGCGCTGGCCGTCATCCTGTATGAGATGCTCACCGGGGATACCCCCTTTGATGGTGATTCTCCGATGGAAATTGCGCTAGCACACGTCAGCGATCAACCAGAAAAACCCAGTACACGTAACGCCAAACTCCCCACAGCAGTAGACGGTGTGATCATGCAGGCCTTATCAAAGGAACCGAGCGACCGGCCCGCCTCCGCGACCGACTTTATCAACGATCTCGCGGCGGCGTTCGGCAAGTCACTTGCATCGCAGACCGCCAGCACCGCCCCCATACAACAAACCGATCCGCTGCCCGTCCCCCCCCCAAAAAAAACTGGCGCGAACCGGTTGCCGTTTGTCATCGGGGCGGTGGCGTTACTGCTATTGGGCTTAGTTGGCGGTGGATGGGCCTTATTCGGTATACCCGGCACATCGGCACAACCGACACCGACCGCCGCTAATGTCGCTGTTGCCCCCACGTCAGACGCGCTACAAGTCGAACTGCGCTATACCAGCGAGCTGTTCGTGATCCACAACACCAACCCGGACACGTTGCGCGGTGTGGGGCGGCTCGCTTTTGTGCGTGGCGATCGACCTTACACCGTCACCGGGACCACGACGCTAGCGCCGGGGGAATGTTTATACGTGCTGCTACCCGGCAGCCCAACCGAGTTGTTGGACCCGTGTGATAGCTCGAGGGCGGTCGGGCGTGAATCGGACCCAGCGCAACTGCATTGGCGTTCCGATGATGGCAGCGACCCCTCTTTTGCGGTGATGGTCGATGGCGCACAGGTCGCCACCTGCGAGACCGTCCCGCGTGGGCGCGGATCGACCTGCACGTTTGCCTATCCCCCACCAGCAGACTAGGGCTATTGCAAAGTCGAGTTTACGTTATGCGTAAGGTTTGGTGGGGCTTCACCCCCGAACCCCCACAAGCTTTTGCAAAAGCTTGACCAAAACTTTAACTGTGAAAATCGAAGATTTTCACAAAAATAGTTGTCACAACTGAGTTCCTTCGCTTGAACACACCCAGATCAGAGCAGGGTGAACATAGCCGAAGGTCGTAAAACCCCT
>DAOTUA010000052.1:0-9372 GCA_034437355.1 Anaerolineae bacterium
TCCACAGAGGGACTCCCCTACAAGGGCTTATGGTGGACCAATGTCTCGGTATTTGGTTATGCAACTATTTTTTCAATCCACAATAGCGCCGGGGTGGGGGGCAGGCTGAGCAGTTACCTTTTGCAAAAGCTTGTCGGGGTTCGGGGGTGAAGCCCCTGAGTAGTTACATTTTTTCTGGAAAATTCGATGGTTTAGACGCTGCGTTATTCGATATACCCCAACGCCCGCAAATGGTCGAGGACTTCATCGTCCACATCATTGAAGGCCGCCTCATCGGTTCGCCCGGTGCTTACTTCTTGGGTGAAGTTGTGCAGGCGCTCTTGCATTTTTCGTACCGTTTCCGGTTGGTCCGCGGCGATACTGTTCTCCTCTGCCGGATCACAAACGACATCGTATAGGCCATCTACATCATCGCCAACGGTCGTTAGTTTGTGCGGCCCGTCATATACCCCGCGCCGGACCTGCCGCAGCCGCATATCATCGATCAGGCGTGGGTTACGGTGGCGCATGACAGAAAGGAATGTTTGCGGCGGGAACGCTTCGGAGAAAGCGCGGTCGTTTTCGATGTCCGGGCGTCCGTTAGTGGCTCGCGCCAGCGACAGCGCCCGGACACGTCCGTTCGGGTCGGCTTCGTCTAACGGTGGGGTGATGTGGGTCGCATCTAGCACGGTATGGAATATCCGGCGCGTGCTAACGTTCGTCCCGACACGCGCCCCGACCGGGAACGCGCCGGGGTAGCGCACGATCAACGGCACATGAATTAGCTCTTGGTAGACGACAAAACTATGCCCGATAAATCCGTGATCGCCGTGCGCTTCGCCGTGGTCGGCGGCGATGATCACGAGCGTGTTAGCCAACCGCCCCGCCTGTTGCAACCCACCCAGGAAATGCCCCAGCAGTTGATCCTGATAGGCGACCTCCGCATCGTAGAAATCTAACAGGGCGCGGTGTTGCCAGCCGGCCAGCGGTTCGGCTGGGGGGGCGGCCCAGCCCGCCGCATCCGCATTGAAGCGGCGTACAAACTGATAGGCTGTTTTATCGCGGTGCAGGCCGGGGGCAATCCGGTTGACGTAATCTTGCGGCGGTCGGTACGGCAGATGAGCGCCCATCAGGTTGATAAACGTGAATAGCGGTTGCTCGGCTCCCCCGGCATGGTGCGCTTGGATGGCGTCAAGCGCGTCGGTGAGCGAATTTTCCGTATGGCCTTTGTAATTGACGTAGCGTGTCCAGAGGGGCACAAGCAACGGGTTAAGCGATACGCGAAATAACCAGTCGGACTGGGCAAACTCGTTTTGTACGCGGTGGGCAAACCGTCGGAAAGCGCGTGATAGCGCCCGGCGCACGGGGCCACGGGTGCTGTCAACTGGTCGGTTGGGGGAGGCCCCGGAATAGTTGTAATAGTGATCGAAGCCGCGTGTCAGGCCGTTATCGAGCAGGCCAACCAACGGATTGTTGCTAAACGCCTGGGTGTGATAGCCACCGGCCTGTAAAATTTCGGCCAGGGTAGGGTAGAGGCCACTTAGGGTACCGCCGGCTTCGGTCAGGCCATGTGAGCCGGCATACAGCCCGGTAAAAATAGAAGCGTGTGACGGCACCGTCCATTGGGCGGGGGCGATGGCCCGGTCGAAAATGGTAGACTGGGCCGCAAATTCGCTGAGCATGGGCGACGTTTCGCGATGGTGTCCATAAGTGGAGAGCCGATCACGGCGCATTGTGTCCAGGATGATCAGCAGCACATCGGGTTGTTGGTTAGACATTCAGGTTTTTGACCTCTTGTGATCGTTCAAATTTTCATGCGCCAGCCCTGCCCCCCGAAACAGGTGATATAGCTGGCCCCCAACCCGCTAAGCCCCAACCCCAGGAACAAAACCTGATTCACCAGCACCCCATAGGGGATCACATACAGCACCAACGCCACCGCCATTAGCAGCGCCCCGCCGATCACGATCTGCACGATGGGCGGGATCATTGTGCTAGCACTGCGCCGGGTGACCCACTCGCCAACAAACAACGCCACGCTAACCCAACCGCCTACCAACAACAGCCCAAAACCCAGCAGCACCAACAGGTACAACGGCATCAGCACCACCCCCAGCAGTTTGATATACGTCACGATCACCAGCAGCGCCACCGTAATACCGATCATCAGCAGCGCCACCAATACCCCCGTGATGAACATACGCCCAGGGTAAGCCCGCACCGCCGAGGCCATACGACCAACCGGAGCCGGTAACATCACCACCACCAGCGCCCCCACCCCCACCAGCACCAGCGCCGCCGGGATCGGCAAGACGGGTTGTAATTGCCGCAGTAGCGAGGGGTCCGTTATTGTAGCGATAATCCACACGTTGGCAAGTTGTGCCCCCGCCCGGCTCAGGATCACACGGGCGGCGTTGGCATCGCACGGAGATAAGCGAGCCGCTGCCGGGTTACGGATGTTTTCGGCACAGGCGGTCATCTCGCCGCCTGGGGGCACTTCTAGCACCAATTCCCCGGCTAAAACTACCGCATCGCCCCGAACATCGCCCGTTACCGTCACCACTTCACCCACCAGGACCGCATCTCCGCCGACACTGCCGTTTACTATCACACGTTGCGCAAACCCGGTCAGGCTGCGGCCCACTTCCCCATTGACGGTAATTGTTTCGGCGGCGAGCAGTGCATAGCCGGGGATGTCCGCTTGGGTAGTGATCACGTTTGCAAAAATCGCGAGGCTGTCGGCGGCATCGGTGGTCAGTGTGTAATTGGTATCGGATTCAAAGATCATGTTCTTGGGGGTGAAAATGAGTAACTGCCGCGCTAGCAAGGTGCCAAACAGCAGCGTCACCAGCAATAAGACGCCGATCCCGGATAAAATTTGTGCTGTGGTTGGCCTACGGCTATTCGTCGGCGGCATCGACCATCCCTTTTGTTTGTGAACGACCCAACCGCCACAATCCGGCCCAGGCTAGCGGGATGAGCAAGAGCGCGGCGAAGATCAACGGATAGCTTGCCAACAATTGCCCGGCCCCCCCGATAACGCTATTGAGCGCGGCGTACAGCGCCACCGCCACCCCGATAACGCCCAGCGCCACCCCACTGAGGGCGCTACTCGTCCCCAAAAGGGCCAGCACAGCCAGGCTAAGCGCCACCAATACCGCAAACCCGACCAGCGCCCCCAGCACCAACCCGAACGCAACCGCCCGCCCGTTGTGTAACGGGCGCGGGATGGGCAGTGTTTCCGGCTCGGCAATCCGCGCCATGATCTTATCGGTTAGCCCCACCGGGACCGCCTGCCGGGGGGCTGGGGCGGCTTTTAGTATCCCATCGACATCTTGCAGCCGGTCGTATGGCTGCGCTGGCTGGCGGTCGGGTTGGGCTGGTGTTCTCAACGTTTCATATTCTTCTGGCGATAGCCCAGCCGGTGATGCGTCTTGTCTCTGTTGCTTATTGTCCGTCATGATGATTGGTATCCTCGTAGCGAATCGCCAAGATTCGCCGCTTCCTCACGTTCTTTCTTGGCTGCGGCTTTTTCCGCGAGTAAGTTACGGGCACGGAACAAGCGGCTTTTGATAGCACTTTCGGTTGTATCGAGCGCGTCGGCAATTTCCGCATAAGAATAATCGTACCAGTAGCGCAAAACGACAGCGGCCCGGTAATCTGGCTGGAGTTCGTCTAGCAAGGCTTGCACTTGTTCGCTGAGTTCGGTTTGCATCGCTTGCCGTTCTGGGCCGTCCTGGTCTGTACTCAGCGCCATCGCATCCGCACGCGGTAAAGGTTCATCTAGGGAGAGCAGTTGCATCCGGCGTTTACGGATGATGTCGATGCAATGATTCGAGGCGATGCTCATCACCCACGTTTTGAACGACCGCGATGTGTCGTAGCGTTGTAGGTTCTGATACGCCTTTAGAAAAGCGTCCTGGGTAGCGTCCTCAGCCTCCACACGGTTACCGAGCATCCGGTAGCACAGGTAATAAACAGCATCCTGATGTGCATAGACCAACTCGGCAAAAGCCTGTTGGTCGCCGTTGAGGGTGGCTGTTACCCATTTGGTTATGGTTGGGTCCGGCACGGAATTTCGCTCTCAATCCCTTGAACAGTGATAGCGCGAGCCTTCCCGGACGCTATTTACTGGCATATACGTACCAGCTACCAGAAAGTTTCGCTTGACTGCCCCGTATTATAACCGCAGTCTTCAATAATCAAAGCAGGATTGGCCCGCCCGCACAGGGCAATCACAAAGCACAGGTGAGTTTTGCCGCACATACCGCTATAATAGACAACATCCAAATAATAGCCACCTGTGAGGACAAGCTCTTGGACGCAAAAAAACAAGCCGCCACCGTTCGCAACGCGCTGTTAGGCGTCGGGGCGCGGCTATGGGTAGACCTGAACAATCGGCAGCGCCGCCAAGAAAAGGACATCGGTTATATTCAGTTGATGCTGCCAGAGATCATGCCCGCCCTACCAGAAACGCGCGGCTTTGTGCGGCGGCGCATCCTGGGCGAGCCACCCCTCAGCTTATGGGAGCTTGAACGGCGCTTCCGGCGTATCGCAGAGGACCCGCGCCCCGTCGGGGTTATCCTGCACCTGCGCGGCTTTGTCATG
The DNA here is from genome assembly GCA_034437355.1 of Anaerolineae bacterium. GTDB lineage: Bacteria > Chloroflexota > Anaerolineae > Aggregatilineales > Phototrophicaceae > DAOTTY01. Next base: position 4,588 of record DAOTUA010000052.1, read on the forward strand.
CCGCTAGCGGACCTGCAAAACCTACGCGAGACGATCCAGAAATTGCGGGCAGCGGGCAAGCGTGTGATCTGTTTTGCGCAGAACTACGACCTGGCCACCTATTACGTTGCCAGCGTTGCCGATGAGATCATCCTGCAACCGGGCGGGAATGTGTTCACCATCGGGCTACGGCAAGAGGCGGTTTTCTTCAAAGATGCGCTCGCCCGTGTGGGGATCGAGATCGATTCGATTGCTATCTCCCCCTATAAAGGCGCTGCCGATGCGCTGACACGCTCCGACATTTCGCCGGAAGGCCGCGAGCAGATCAACTGGTTGCTAGATTCACGTTACGATCAACTGGTGGACGGCATCGCCGCCGGGCGCGGCTTCCCCCCGGAAAAAGTGCGCGAGATGATCGACAATGCACCCTACCTGGACACGTTCGCCAAGGGCATCGCCATGATCGACGCCATCCGCACTGAAGAAGAACTCTACGGCTACCTCCAAACCGACACGATCACCACCTGGGAAGCCGCCGATAAAAAACTGCTGCTGCGCTTCCGTAAGCCGCAACAGAAATACGTCGCGCTGCTGCCCATCACGGGGCTGATGATCCCCGGCGAAAGCGCCACCCCGCCGGGGCAATCTCCGGTGCCGTTACCTATCATCGGGGATGGGCGCGTCGGGGATATTACGATTGTCCGGCAGGTGCGGGCGCTGATGCAAGACGACAACGTGGCGGCGGTCGTGCTGTATATCGACAGTGGCGGGGGGGCCGCCACCGCTGCCGAGGCGATGCAGTCCGCATTGAAAGAACTCGCGCAGAAAGTCCCGGTGATCGCCTATATGAACGGGATCGCGGCCAGTGGCGGCTACATGGTCGCCACGGCTGCCGAACACATCATCGCCCAACCCGGCACCATCACCGGCTCGATTGGTGTATTGCTCTCCAAGCCGATTGCCAACAAACTGCGCGATATGCTCGATATTAACGCGGTCGAGTTCAAGCGCGGTGATAATGCCGATATTCTAAGCGGCACTACCCGCTTCTCGGATAGCCAGCGCGAGTGGCTGCGCGAGAGCATCGAACGGACTTACGATATTTTCATTGAGATGGTGGCCCGTGCGCGGGCTATGGACAAAGACCAGGTGGACGCTGTCGGCGGCGGGCGGGTGTGGACCGGGGCGCAGGCGCTCGACAATGGGTTGGTGGATCAGCTTGGCGGGCTGGAGGACGCGCTAAGCGCCGCCCGCGACCGGGCCGGGCTACGCCCCGATGCCCCGGTCGGGTTGGTGCAAGGGCGCGATGATCCGCTGCCGCCGCAGGTGGCGGACCAAGCCAACCCCGCCGCGCATCTGGCCTACTTGCAAGCGGGGGTGCAATTCGTAACCAACACCCAACCACAGGTGATCACCTCATTGATCATCCCCACGACAGCGCGTTAACCATGCGATCACAACGGTACCAGGCCAATATCGTTGCAGCATTGACGATGCTCGGCCTGTGGTTCGCGGTCGGGTCGGTTGGCGCGTTGCAAACCGACGATCTGACGGTGGTATGGGGCGATGCCGACACGCTCTATCTGTGGCAAGCGACCAACCCAACCCCAAGCCCGCTGTTAGCCCAGCGCACCATCGGCGCATCTATCGCCCCGACCGGGGCCGCCGTCGCCGCATTGACGGGGGCGGGAGGGGTTGCCGATACGCTCTGGTACCTCACGCCCGCTACGCAGGCCGTTCTCGTTACATCCGACGGTATGCTAAACGGGGCTAGCATTGGTCAGGTGGCCTGGGCCGATGCCGTTACACTGTACTTCAATACCACCCGTTTTGAAGCGCCGTTCGGGGCCATCCCACAAAATGACCTGTGGCGTGTGGACGTAACGACCGGGGCCACCACGCAACAACGCGAACCGGGTACCGGTGGGGCCTTCAACATCAGCCCCGATGGGCGCTACCTGACATTGATCACGCCGGGCCGCTTCGACCAGAACGACACCCCCGCCGCTGACGGTGTGATCCATCTGTACGACACCCGCACCGATACCGCCTCGATTGTGTTGGGCTATCAACCGGTTGCCAGTGGCACGCCGCAACCATTCTACCCGGTTACGGCCTGGACACCCGACAGTAGCGCGTTCTTGGTGGGCATCCCCCCGCCAGACCTGCTATACACGCCGGGCGACACGTTGCTATGGCGGGTGCCCGTAGGAGAGGAAGCCGCGTTGCGCGTTGGGGCGATCCGGGCTGGGTTCTACGGCCAACCGCGCTGGAACGCTGATCGCAGCGTCTTACTCTACGCCACCCCAAACCCCAACGACGACGCGCAAACGCTGGTTTACGCCGCCTCTGATGGGGCCAACCCACAAACAATCGGCGTCGTCGGACCGCGTCCGCTATATCAATGGGCGCAAAAGGGCCAGCTTTTCCTGTGGCAGCCGGATGAGAGGATCGCGGTTGGTTCAGCCGATTTCCCGACCCGCTATCGGTTGGATGATACCCCCAGGCACGCTATCTGGGCGGGGGATGGGCGGCTGGTTTACACGACGGGGCCGGGCGATGATCTGTTGGTTCTGTCGCAAACATCGGATAATATCTTTAGCATGACACCCATCGATCCGTTCCCGGCGGATGGTTGGCTGTTAGATGCACAAATTGTATCCAACCAGGAGACTACGCCATGACGCATACCGATGGCTTTCGCCACGAAACCTTCATTGTTGTTCGCTTTCACGATATAGACGCGCTCGGGCACGTCAACAACGCCCGCTATCTGAACTACATGGAGCAGGCGCGGCTGGCTTACGCCAAAGATGTGTGTGGGTGGGACGGCAAAATGAATACGCTCGGCTTGATCGTCGCTAACGTGACGATTGACTTTAAGCACCCGATTTTCATGACCGATATTCTCACGATCTATACCCGCGTTTCGCGGTTGGGTAACAAGAGCTTCGATATGGAATATCGCTTTATCTCCACGCCCGCCGGCAACCAGGATTCGGTACTGACGGCACAGGCTAAAACCACGATGGTCACGTATGATTACAGCGAAAACAAATCCGTTCCGATCTTTTCCGACTGGCGAGAGGCCATCCTCAATTTTGATACGGATGTGATCGGCTAGGTTAGCAACGACTCCGGTTGAGAGATACTATCACGGATCGCGGGTTTAGACGGCTGACGGGAAAAATCCCGTCCGCTACAAAACACCTGCTGGCAATTAAGGGGTTAAGGGGGATGATCTCCCTTGCGGGTGTTATCTTCAAAACAGCGGGCCGACACCGAGATACGGCCCCTACAAAGTCACGAACCAGCCTACCCCCCACCCCGGCGCTAAAGCGCCACCCCTCCCCCACTATCGCCGCTTTAGCAGCGGGAGGGAGGGGTTTTTACCACCTTCGGGTATTTTTACCCTGCTCTGATCGGGGTGTGTTTAAGTGAAGGGCCTGAGTGGTAACAACTATTTTTTGTGAAAATCGACGATTTTCACAGCTAAAGTTTTGGTCAAACTTTTGCAAAGGCTTGTGAGGGTTCGGGGGTGAAGCGCCTGAGTAGTTACCCTACAAAACCTGTTGTCTTGACGGTACGATGTCAGTCGGTAAAACAGCGTGGGGTGTGGGGTGAAACCCCACGATATGCTAATTTTTACCTGAGTCGTTACGATTTATACGTATAAGCAGAGGAGACCCTATGGCACTCGAAGAAGCAGCAATCAAAGAAATAATGGCGACGCTGAACGGCTGGGAATACGCCGACGGTGTGATCTCCAAAACCTACCAACTCCCCAGTTACCCGGCTGGGTTGATGTTCGCTTCGGCGGTCGGGACACTGTGCGAGGGGATGGATCATCACCCGGATATGCACATCGGTTATAAAAAGGTGACGGTTTCGTTTACCACCCACGATAGCGGCAACGTCATCACGCAGAAGGACATCGACGCGGCGCGGCAAGTGGAGGCGCTCGGCTACCCGGCCTGAGTTCGTGCCCGGTTAAGCGCCCATCATGGGGATTAGCCCCTGGTGGTACAGGGTTTGCTCGGTTTCGGTGATGGCTGGCTGGGCGTCGGCCTCATCGGATAACGTGAGCGTCCGGTAGAGCGTCTGCATGTAGCGGGGGCACTCGCGGCGCAGGATCGCTTGGCGCAAGTACGGCAGCGCGAAGGCGTGGCGGCTGGCAAATGATATTTGCGCATCGGCCAGCTTGCGTATCTGCGCGAAATCGTCCAGCAGCGCGTGGGTGTCGTAGGACATCCGAACCGCGTAATCTAAGATGCTGGACGGGCGGCACGCGGTGGCGATCACACGCGCCAGATAATACAGCTGGCTCTGGCGGCGATGCGGCTTTTGCTCTAAAGGGTGGATCGTATAGCTGTTGGCCCACATCCCCGGTTGTACGCGGTAACGGTCGGCGGCGTAGCGTTGGGCTGCGAGTAACGAGCTAAACTGATGGGTCGCTTGCTGCTGACCGCTGCTTTTGCGAACCAGTAGCCGATAGTCGCCCATCACGGGCAAAATAAAATAAACGGATGGGATCGGCGTGTAGAGGTCAATGTCGTAGAGAGGGTGATGAGCGTATATCGAAAACCACATCGTATCGCCTTGGGGCTGACCAACAATACACCTATTACACCATACCCTGGGGCCGCGTGGGGGATTCTCTATACAAATACTTTGAATCCGTAACGACTCAGCGACTTCGGAGCAAAGCCCCACTTACTAAACGTTTTGGATGACCAAGTGAACGCTTTTTGTTCACTTTTTCGTAACTGCTCAGCATTTCCCCCACCCCGGCGCTAAAGCGCCACC
>DAOTUA010000053.1:0-4789 GCA_034437355.1 Anaerolineae bacterium
CACCAACGGGAGTCCACAGAGGGACTCCCCTACAAGGGCTTATGGTGGACCAATGTCTCGGTATTTGGTTATGCAACTATTTTTTCAATCCACAAAAGCGGCGATAGTGGGGGAGGGGTGGCGCTTTAGCGGCGGGGTGGGGGGCAGGCTGAACAGTTACGAGGGACCGCCCTTACAGTTGAACGCGCTCCCAGTTGGGCTGATGTAATGTGTGGCCCGCATTCACGCGCCGGGTGATGCCCTGTTGCGATAGAAAATCGAGAACGGGCAGGATGATCCGCCGGGACGAACCGAAATGATCGCGCATGGCTGCGACGGTCAATATCTCTCCGGCTTCGAGCGTGGTTCTGGCGTATCCGACTAGGGCGTGGTAGGTTGCGGGTAACAAGACTAGGCGCGGGGGGACCAGCACCAAATCACCCCAGATGATAACCGTCTGTAGTAAGTCCTCATCGCCCAACTGCTGCACCATCTGTTGATAACTGGGGGGTGTGAAGGGCTGCTGCTGGAGCGTTTGCACAAGTGCGTCGATCTGCCCCTGTTGCCGCTTAGACAACGCCACACGGTGGCGACGCAACCGCACGACCGGCCCCACGCTATCGAACGGACCGCTAGCCAGTACAATTCGCATAATAGCCTGCTCGTGATCCGGTGCCCCCAGATGCTGTAAGAACTGCGCACGCGGCATACCAACCGACAGTGGATGTTCCGCATGAAAGCGGGTCAGCTTTTTTGTCATGCGCTGCACGATACGCGCTAAGCCGACCGGATGAAAGACCATAGCGTGCTGTTGGCGCACCCCCCACAATCGGATCGCGGTTGCTAGTAGCGCCTGGTCGTCAAAATGCGTGATGGGTTGCGGCCAGGGCTGCTCCTGGATATGTAGCGCCAGCTTACGGGCTGGGTCGTCGCTTGCCAGGGTTTCAAAGCGCCAGATCACCCGGTCATCTCGTGCCTGCCAACGGCGGGGCGGCTGGCTATCCAGAATAACGCCGCCGCCAATTGTTCGGGGGGGCGATGGCAGCCGGATCACAAAGCGGTCCGCTGTGCGGATGGGCAGCGGCGTTTTTAAGTGAAGCTGCACGAATCCGTTTTCGTTGGGATGCAGGGCTTTTGCCGATAACAGCCGCACCCGCGCTTGCCCCTCGGCTGGACCGACGAACAGCTTGACCTCCGCGCCATGTTTTAGCGGAGATACGGCATCTGGCAGGTGATGATAGCTGGCATCAAGCCGCGTTGTCGGTTGGATCACCCCCGGCTCGGACAAAATCGACCCGCGCCCAATTGATTGTTTGTCGATACCGACCAGATTCGCCGCTACCCGGCTACCCGCGTCGGCGGTATCGACTGGCTGATTGTGAATCTGTAGCCCCCGGATTCGGGTTTGCAAGCCCTGCGGTTGTAGCTCCACTACAGCGCCCACCTGTAAACGGCCCTGGCTCAGCGTCCCCGTGACGACCGTCCCGAACCCGTGAATCGTGAATACGCGGTCGATGGGCAAGACCGGGGGGCCGTGTGTGCGGGGCGGCGGTTGTGAAGCCAACACCCGCGCCAACGCCTGCCGAACATCCGCCAGCCCTTGGCCGTGTTTGACGGACACGCGCACCAGCGGCGCATCCGCTATGGTATAGGTTGCCAGCACGCGGCGCACATCCGCTTCGACCAGGCTTAGCCAGTCGTTACGCTCCGCCAGATCCGTTTTAGTGAGGGCGACCACCCCCCGCCGCAAGCCCATGAACCGCAAAATAGCCAGATGTTCCCGTGTTTGGGGCATCACGCCCTCATCTGCCGCGATCACAAGCAGAAACGCATCTAACCCGGAGACGCCCGCCAGCATATTTTCGATAAAATCCTCATGACCGGGCACATCTACAATGGCGACGTGTTCGTTGTCCGGGAGCGTCATCCACGCAAAGCCCAGGTCAATCGTCATGGATCGCTCTCGCTCTTGCTGCCATCGGTCCGGGTGGGTGCCAGACAGAGCTTCGACCAGCGTAGACTTTCCGTGATCGACGTGCCCGGCGGTACATATTACGCGCATGAGGTCGCCTTTAGTATTGGTTTTCGGCAAGTATACCAAATACCGGGTTAATCGGTAATGTGGCGGCGGGTTTTACCCCGTGTGAACGTTTGCCTTGCCGCTGGCAAGGCGTTAGGGGATGGGGGAAATTGGCTAGGAGCGTTTCGACCGAAAAGCATACACTACTAAACCTTAAGGCTTTTGCAAAGTTACATGGATAAATATTGGGCGCTGCCCAGACCCATCACTTTTTGAAAAAAGTGAGCAAAAACTTATCATTTCGGACGCAAAGCGTCCGAAAAAACGGGTTCAAACGGTGCAAACCCTTTGCAGCGGCCGAGGACAGCGTCCCCGCGTTGCGGAAACTCAACTTTGCAATAGCCCTGTACCAAACCTGACACATTTTGAATTTCACATAGAACGTATGATATACTCAAAAGTGTACCAATTATCACCCAGGAAAGGCGCTGATGCAGCTCTATACCAACGGTCCGATCTATACCATGGACCCAACGCACCCGACCGTCGAATGTGTGTTGGTGGACGATACCGGGTATATTGCCTTTGTCGGGGCGCGGTCGGATGCGACCATCCCCGCTGGCACACGCCAGATCGACCTCGGCGGGCAGGCATTGTTACCGGGCTTCAACGACGCGCACGTCCACATCTGGAAGTTGGGCCTGTTGTTAACCGATCAGGTCGATGTGCGTCGGGCCGGGCCGGACGATCTGCCGTCGTTGGTGCGGGCGTTACGCGCCCACGCCAATCACAAACCGGACGGCTGGATACTGGGGCGCGGCTACGACGAAGCGACACTGGCCGAAGGCCGCCACCCGTCCGCCGCCGACCTGGACGCGGTTAGCGATACCCGCCCGCTGGCCCTGACGCGCATCTGCGGACACATTATGACGCTCAACACGCCCGCCCTGCGGCAAGCCGGGATCACCGCCAACACCCCGGACCCACCCGGCGGGGTAATCGACCGGGACGACCACGGCCACCCGACCGGCATCTTGAAAGAAAGTGCGATGGCGCTGGTTAATCGGGTTATCCCAGCCTATACCCAGGCCGATATGATGACGGCAATTGAAGCGTGCCAGCAGCACCAGCTCGCGCTCGGCATCACCAGCGCCACCGACCCACTTGTCACCCCCTTTCACCTGGCCGCTTACCAGGCATTAGAGGTTGCCGGGCGGTTATCCGTGCGGACAAACCTACTCGCCGTCCGCCGCCTGGACGGGGGAACCGAAACGCTACCGCTACCGCAACATTACGTCAGCGAGACGTTGCGCGTCGATAGCGTCAAGTTTTTTGCCGATGGCGGCCTGAGTGGGGCCACCGCCGCATTAGCCACCAACTACAAAGCAACCGGGGATAACGGCGTGTTGCGTTATCAAACCGAAGATATGCTCGGGCTGATGTGGGAAGCGCACCGCAACGGCTACCGGATCGGCACACACGCGATCGGAGATCGGGCGTTAGACCAGGTAATCGACTGTTATGAGGCGCTCTACCAGCGCCAGCCGTCCGCTGTGCGACACCGGATAGAGCATCTCGGCCTGCCCACCGCCGATCACTTGCGCCGGGCCGCCACACTGAACTTGATCGCCGTCCCCCAAACCGTATTTCTACCGGCGTTGGGGCGTAACTTCCGCCGCTACCTGCCAGATAGCTACCTACCGCGCACGTACCCGGTACGCTCGATGCTGGAGGCCGGGTTAACCGTTGCGTTGAGTTCGGATGCGCCCGTCGTGCCAGACGCGAACCCGTTGCTAGGGGCTTGGGCGGCTGTCAGCCGTCATGATCACGCCGGGGACCCCATCGCGCCACAAGAAACCATCCCCATAACGGAGGCGCTATGGGCTTACACCATGGGCGGGGCGCTGGCGAGTGGGGATGAGGCTCACCGGGGCAGCCTGACTGCCGGCAAAGTCGCGGATATGGTGGTGCTAGCCGATGATCCCATCACCGCGCCACTAGCGGACGTGCCAGCGATAGCCGTCCACCAGACGATATGCGGCGGGAAGGTGGTTTTTAGCGCATGACACCTCCTAACGCCTCGCAACGATTCCCGACGCGGCTGTTGTGGCGCATCTATGCCGGGGTGATGATCATCTTGATATTGGCGATGTTGGGCTTTGCCGTCGCACAGCTCGACTGGGGGATCAGCCAATCTGACCTGATTCCGATCATGCGATCTATGTGAAATTCAAAATGCGTCAGGTTTGGTGGGCTTCGGGGTGGCCCCCCCCTTTTTCCAGAAAAAGTGGACCAAAAGCGTCCCTTTTGATTGAAAATAACCCCCTCATCGCTTTCTTTGCTTGTTTCTTTCTGGAAAGAAAGAAGGGAAAAGCATAAAGTTAAGAAAAAAAGTAACTGCTCAGCCAGCCCCCCACCCCGGCGCTAAAGCGCCACCCCTCCCCCACTATCGCCGCTTTAGCGACGGGAGGGAGGGGTTTTACCACCTTCGGCCATGTTCACCCTGCTCTGATCGGGGTGTGTTCGAGCGAAGGAACTGAGTTGTAATAACTATTTTTTGTGAAAATCTTTGATTTTCACAGCGAAAGTTTTGGTCAAGTTTTTGCAAAAGCTTGTGGGGTTTCGGGGGTGAAATTCCTGAGTCGTTACCAAAAACTTATCATTTCGGACGCAAAGCGTCCATTTTGGATGACTAGCGGGCATCCCACACCGGCTTACCCTGCATGATGCGTGTGATTTGCATTGTGAAGCGGCGGCGGCTTAGCGGCTTGGCAATATAACCATCGAACC
>DAOTUA010000054.1:0-4662 GCA_034437355.1 Anaerolineae bacterium
TCCCGTTGGTGCGCGTATCGGGAGGGCACAGCGACCCTCCCCTACGATGTCGGTGATGACAAAATGTTCGTAGCCCCCCGACAGGTTGTTCGTACACCCCACTTACCCAATTATTTTATCAAACGTCAATAGCGCCGGGGTGGGGGGGAAGCTGAGTAGTTACCTTCACGTCGTAGGCCGTTACTCCCTCCCGCCGACCTGCCCCAACACCGGGAACTGAACTGTCGTACCGTCCGGGGTGGTGGCCTGCCAGTTGACCGCCCCGGTTTGGGCGTCCAGCAGCACCAGCAGCAGATCGTAGCGCGTGGCGGGGTCCGCCTCACGGATTGGCACTTCGACCACATCACAGAAGCGGTGGCCCGGTTCCCACTGCCGCCAGTCGTAGCGCCCCAGCCCGTGAACCGTCGTGCGCTCACCGATGCTCACGCCATCCCGTACCACCCGGATCGAATAGGCTGCCGGGCGCGGGGCCGTGTCGAGAACCTCCCAACATAGCCGAACTCGATAGGGCGCGTTGTTGGTCAGCGTAGCGGTTAAGGGCTGCCACCCGATCAGGCGGATCGCATCATCATAATCGAACACCGTCTGAGTGAGCGTCGGCGGTGGATCAACGGGTGGGGGAGGGCGATAGGCGGCCCCGATAATTGCCGGGGCCAGGATTAGCCCGGTCACCGCCGGGATACCGACCGCCACCGCCCGCACGTTTGGTCCGTAACGGTCCAGGCCCGCCACGATCAAGATCGCAAGCGCAGCATGGGCCGGGAACAACAGCCGCCCAGTGATAAAGTTGATCGTACTCAGCCAATACCATAACCCGGCCAACGCGCTCCCGGTAGCCAGCCATAATATCGCCTGCAAGCGAAGATCACCGCGCCCGCCCATCCGCCCAAAAAGCGCCAACGCCAAAACCCCACTTAGCACGATATACGTTATCGGATGCAAATAAACCGCGCTGCCAAACTTCCCCCAGTATGACAGATACACCTCCGGCAGCCGCGTCAAGACTGCCAGCACCCCCAACGGCGGATCGTAGAATTGGCCCTCAAAGCGGTGGGTCTGTGTGCCAAGCGGATCACCGTAAACCAGCCATCCCCACGCCGCCCACGCCCCAAACGTGATCGCAACCGGGGCCACGCCACCCACGCCAAGCACAATCATACGTCGCCACCGCCCAACGCCGATCACAGCGCCAAGCGCCAATGCCGGACCGAGCAACAACACACTGACTTTTGCCAACCCCCCCAGGCCGAGCGCCAACCCCGCCCCCAACGCCCATCCGATCCCTACCTGGCCGCGTGCCGCCCGTAGCGCCAGCCACAACACCACCGCCCCCAACGCCGCCGCGCCGCCGTCCGTGTTTGGAAAGCTGCTAATGTGTAGGTGGGTCGGGAGCAGCGCAAACAGGGCCGCCGCCCCCAACGCCGGGCCAGCACGCCGAAATCGTTCATAGGCCGCCGCATACGTCGCCAACAGGCCAACCACACCCCACAACGGCGCGATCCAACGGGCGGCGCGGTTCACACGGACGATTGACGGGGTATTCGCCGGCTCATTGGACAGGTAAAACACATTATTGTTATCCGTCCGGTTAAAGCGATACGGCGGCGCAAACCAGTTATTGCTATCCCGTTGCAGCGCGTCCCACATCGCGGCGGTATCGATCAACGGCAGCCCACGCACGATCCCCGGTAACGCGCCTATCGCATACGTTAGCGGTGGTTGCCCGCTTTGCTGGCGGGCAGGGCCAGATGTATCGGCGCGGTCTGGTAGCGTGCCTGTCGCCCGGATATGGTCGATATAAGCTAGTTGCAGCCACTCGTCGCCGCCTTCCAGGGGCGGCAACACGCGCCCATGCCACCACGCCCCCCCCATAAATAGCACGATCAGCAGGAACAGGCGGCGGTGTTGCGGGCGGGATAACATCGGCGTGGTTAGCTCCAGGGTTAGTTGGTAATCCGTAAAAAATCGTCTAAACATTCATCTTCGATGACAAAATGGACGCCTTTTGTCCACTTTTTCCAAAAAAAGTGGTGGGATGTGGGGTGAAACCCCACGATATTGTATCTCTACCGGAGTCGTTACATTATGTCTAAGTTTTGCAAACCATCCGATAATACTATAATGAGGAGGCGTTTTGTAATGAAACAGTATTTATATTTTTGTAACTACTCAGGGCGTTCACCTCCGAACCCCCACAAGTTTTTGCAAAAGCTTGACCAAAACCTTAACTGTGAAAATCTCTGATTTTCACAAAAATAGTTGTTACAACTCAGTTCCTTCACTTGAACACCCCCCGATCAGAGCAGGGTGAACATGGCCGAAGGTGGCAAGACCTCTCCCTCCCGCCGCTAAAGCGGCGATAGTGGGGTAGGGGTAGGGGGCAGGCTGAGCAGTTACATATTTTTCATAATTACATCGAGGAACATAATGAGCCAGAAAAGCACCAAGTGGATTGTAGAATTTGAGGCGCGGGCGATGCGTGAGCCGCGCCAGGTAAGCTTCCAGGATACGATTATCATTGGGCGCGGGGGGCCGAACAACCCGGTAGACCTAGACCTTAGCCCATACCAGGCCATCGAAAAGGGCGTATCGCGCCAGCATGTGATGATCAGCGCCGAGGCCGACCGGCTGTATGTCGTAGACTTAAACGCCCCCAACGGGACCATGCTTAACGGGCAGCGCCTCCAGCCGAACAAGCGTTATCCACTCACCGGCGAGGATGAAGAACTCGTGCTAGGGGCCATGCACATATCCCTACGAGTCATCACCGCCCCGACCCAGACCAATGACGGCCAACGTCAGACGGACATCGACTACACCGGGGAGAAAAAACCCGGTCATGGCGAATCCGTGCTGATTATCGAAGATCATATGGAAGTCGCGCAGATGTTTTCGATGATGTTGCAGCATCAAGGTTTCCTCACCCAGATCGCTAGAGATGGCAACCGTACCGCCGATCTACTCAAAGAAAGCCACCCACACGCGATCATCCTAGATTTAATGCTGCCGGGGCCAGATGGCTTCGAGGTCTGCCGCTATATTCGCCAAGATACCGCGCTGGATGCCGTCCCGGTGATTGTCGTCAGCGCCCAGATCGAAGCGGGCATAGAAGAGCGCGTCCAGGCAGCCGGGGCCGATATTTTCATGGCTAAACCCGTCAATACTTCCGAGCTAGGCGAGGTCGTCTCTGCGATGATCCAACGCCGCCGCCAACAAGCCGGGTTGCCAGCTAAAATCCATATGGATAAAGATGTCACCCAGGCGCTTGATGCCACTCGCGCCGACCTGAAAGCGCGATCAATCCCCGTCCGCGAGGATACCGTCGCCATCATCGTTGCCGGATACACCGACCAGCCTTTTACCGTCAGCCTCAAGCACCCTATGACGATGGGCCGGGCCGGGGGGAACAACCCGGCAAATCACATCAACCTGGCCGATTTTGGAGCAGGGGATATGGGCGTATCACGGGTTCATGCGATCCTCAGTTATAGCGACGGGTCTTTTTTTGTGGAGGACGCCGGCAGCCTGAACGGAACTTACCTGGGCGGGCAGCCCATCGCACCCCACCGCGCTAAGCAGCTTTACAGTGGGCAAGAAATCCGATTGGGTCAACTTAGCTTGAACGTCTACTTTTTGAACAAGCTAGAACCCACACCCAAACCAAAGCGCCGCCCCAAATCCGAAACCGATCACACCGCGCCCATTACGGACCCCGGCCAGACAGCGATCATGACCGACCCCGACGACACCGCACCCGACCCCGGCCAGACAGCGATCATCACTGACCCCGACGAAGGCGATGAATAAAGCGCAGATAAGCCGCTGGTGTCGGGGAATACCACTGTTTGCTCGGTAAGTCTGGCGGTGTGATCGGGCGTAAGCGGTCGTTTAAGGCGTCGTCTACTGCCCGGACCATCAACGGCAGCCCGGCAAGGTATTGTTTCACCGGTAAGGTGCGGAACGTGTCCGTAGGTTGTACATCAATTGTGGCCTGGCCTAACGGTTGCCCGGTATCTACCCCGGCATCAATCAGATGTACCGTAACGCCTGCCAGCGCCGGGCGGTCCTCATATATCGCCCAGAACCCCCCATGCACCCCCCGGTAACGCGGCGTGATCCCAACGTGAATATTTATATACACCGGGGCCGCTGCCAGCGTCTTTTTACCGATGATCCCCGTCCCACTGACGACCACACAGGCCGGGTTCACTTCTGCTAGCAGCGCCCGCACCGCCGGGCTGTTGACGGTCGGTACGTCCACACAACGCAAGCGATCATCGGGCGGGGTGTCGGTGTAGCCCTGTAGCAGCGCGGCGATCTGTCGCCGTGAACGGGGGCGGATCACCGCCCGATCATAGACGACAAACGCTAGCTGCTGCGCCACCGTCCACCATCCGAGCAACCGCACCCGATAGCGCAACAGTTGTTTCATCTTCGGCGCTTCAAAGATGACCAGGCCCACCTCATAGCGATCTGCTAGATGGTGAATCAGCGTGTATGAGGTCCGGCTCCGAGACGCCATGATCACAAGTTTCGGCATAACAGTCTTCTACAATACGTTCTATGGTAACTACTCAGGCAGACATTAGGATATGGCGGGATTTCACCCCACACCCCACCACTTTTTCCAGAAAAAGTGTAACTACTCAGCCCTCACCCCAA
>DAOTUA010000055.1:0-9357 GCA_034437355.1 Anaerolineae bacterium
GTGTCGCAGTCCGCGCCGTATGTCGAGCTGTACACCTGGCAGGGAGCCGCCAACTGGCTGTATCGGGCGTATATGGGCCTAACAGCGACGTTACCGTTAGCCGCGATCAATTGCACGCTCCCACTAACAGACATCTACGAGAAGGTGAACTTCGATATACCGCCCGAAAACGAAACGGACGATGCCTAAGCGCATCGCCCGCTATCAAGCGTATTATCCATGCTGTGTCGCTAGACAAGCCGCATCGGGTTTTCCAGATATTCGCGCAGCTTCGCCATGAACTCGCCGCCTTCCGCACCGTTGACCGTGCGATGGTCTGCGCTGAGCGTGAGTTTCATTAGCGTACCCACGCCGATAGACCCATCTTCTTTTACAATTGGGGTCGCTTTGGCCCCACCTACCGCCACAATTGCCGCCGATGGCGGGTTCACAATGGCGATGAAGTTATCGACCCCATACATCCCCAGGTTACTGACGGTGATCGTCTCACCGGAAATATCCTCCGGCTTGACCTTACCCGCCCGCACATTGCCGATCTTCTGACGGTTCTCGACCGCCATCACCCGCAGCGAGGTTCGATCCGCATCATGCGACACCACATTAATCAGCCCACCGCCATCTAACGCTACCGCAATCCCAACGTTGACACGGTGATGCACCACGTACTGATTGCCGTAGTAGTGGCGGTTCACGTTCGGGATGTCCCGCGCTGCTAATGCCACCGCCTTCACGATCATATCGTTCACGCTGACTTTCTCGGCTTTATCCTCCACCCCAGCATTGATCGCCTTACGCACCCGCAGTAACTCATCCACGTTGGCCTCAATCGTCACGTAGAAATGCGGGATTTGCTGCTTCGACTTTACCATCTGTTCTGCGATGCGCGTCCGAATCTTGCTCAAGTCCTCCGTGCTGATGCCGGCCGCCTGTGGTACCTTGCCGTAAGACGGCCCCGCAATATACCCGACATGATCGGGGAGCGTAACGCTGCCCGCGCTCGGCTGTGCTGCCGGGGCCGCTTGTGCCTGGGGCGGCTCGAAATTCTCGACATCCTGCTTGACGATGCGCCCCCCAGGGCCAGACCCCACCCCGATCTGCCCAATATCGATCCCACGATCTTCGGCAACTCGCCGCGCTACCGGGGAAATCTTGATGCGCCCGGTGTCGGTGGTCGGTGCGTTGCCATTGCCGACCGGCTGCGCGGTCGGTTGTTGGGCGGAGGCGCTTTCGGTGGGGGCCGGCTCCGGTTCGCTGGCACCGTTGCCGTCGGGGGCCGCTTCGCCCGCTTCGCCCACAAAGCCGATCACCCCGCCTATCGTCAGGTTGTCGCCCGGCTCGAATTTCCACTCTAAGATCGTCCCTGCTACCGGCGATTCCACCTCAACCGTCGTCTTATCGGTTTCGACCTCCGCAATCACATCGCCCTCACGGATGCTATCACCCGGTTGTTTGGTCCAGTTGATGAGCAGCGCCTCATCCATATCCATCCCTAAATCCGGCAGAACAATTTCTTGTGCCATATTAAAGCACCTCTTTCACGGCTTTGATGACTTTCGCTTTATCCGGTAGCGCCTGGAGTTCGAGATCGTGATTGTACGGCAACGGCACATCCTCCGCCGCCACCCGTTTGATCGGCGCGTCCATATAATCAAACATATCCTCTTGTAACCTTGTCGCGATCTCGGCCCCTACATTAAACATCGGTAGGGCCTCCTCTACAATAACCGCCCGGTTGGTTTTCTTGAAGCTCTCATAGACCGGCTCTAAATCCAACGGACGCAACCAGCGCAGGTCGATCACCTCTGCGGAAATACCCTCTTTTTCAAGGTCCTTGGCCGCCTCCAGCGCCCACGTCACACCGCGAGCGTAGCCGACCAGCGTCACATCGCTCCCCTCGCGCTTGACATCACTCTTACCGATAGGCACCAGGTAATCCGGGTCATCCTCCGGGATTTGCCCAACCATGCTATACAGGCCAATCGCTTCGGTGAATAGCACCGGGTTATCATCGCGAATAGAGGCTTTCAACATGCCGTAAGCATCCAACGGATTCGACGGCATCGCCACGTATAAGCCGGGGAAGTGGGCAAAGATCACTTCCGGCGTGTGCGAGTGGGTCGCGGTCGCCTGGTTGCCCCAGCCGCTAGCTGCCCGGATCACCAATGGCACCTTAAACTGCCCATTGAACATATAATGGACCTTAGCGGCATGGTTGATGATCGCATCGAATGACAAAAACGCAAAGTTGATCGTCATAATCTCGGAGACCGGGCGCAGTCCGTTCATCGCTGCCCCCACCGCCGCCCCCGCAATCACCATCTCCGAGATCGGCGTATCGCGTACACGCCGTGCGCCGAACTCCTCATAAAAGCCGCGTGTCACGCGGTGCGTGCCCTGCCACTTGCCGACCTCCTCGCCCATCACAAAAACGGACTCGTCGCGGCGCATCTCTTCCATTAATGCCAGGCGCAGCGCCTCGCGCATCTGTGTGTTTTTCATACCCATAGCGTTATCCCTTCTTCCGCGTCGTGCTAAGCGTAAACGTTTGCATACAGTTCGTCCGGGGTGGGGTTGTCCGCATTTCGGGCAAACTCGACCGCCTCCGTCACCTGTGCTTCGACTTCGGCGTGAATACGCTCAAAATCCTGATCAATATCTTTGTAGTCCTTCTTGCGGATGTACTCCGCCATCACATCAATCGGATCGCGCTGCTTGAACTCCGCCATTTCATCCTCACGAGTATCATACAGCCGATCCGACACGCCATGCCCCATGTACCGATAGGTCATCACCTCCAACAAAACCGGCCCATGCTCACGCGCATAGGCGGCTGCCTCTTGCACAGCATCGTAAACGACGAGCGTGTCCTGCCCATCAATACGATCATAAGACTTCATCCCGTAAGCGATGGCCCGTTCGATTAATTTCGGGTTCCCGGATGATTCTTGTACGCTGGTCCCCATGCCATACAAGTTATTCTCGATCAACCAGATCACCGGTAAATCCCAGACCGCACTCAAGTTTAACGACTCATGGAAATACCCGTTGTTGCTGGCCCCATCCCCCACATAAGCGAGCGTCACCCGGTCCTCTTCACGGTATTTATCTGCCAGGGCCAACCCCGCCGCTATTGGCAAATGACCGCCCACAATCGCATATCCACCCCAGAACCGCTTTTCCTTGGACGCCAGGTGCATCGAGCCGCCCTTCCCGCCGCTCGTCCCCGCCGCCTTCCCGAACATCTCCGCCATGACAACGTTAGGCGATACCCCCCGCGACAGCGCGTGACCGTGATCCCGATAGGCCGTGATCACATTATCATCGTCACGCAGCGCACGGATCGCACCAGTGATCACGGCTTCCTGCCCATTTGCCAAGTGAAGGTAAACCCCACCGATTTCTTTTTTCGCGTATAATTCACTCGCTTTTTCCTCAAATCGCCGGATCAAAACGATCTCGTGGTACATGGATAGCAAGTCATCTTTTTTAAAGCCCATATTTGAGAAACTCCCTGTCATGCTGTGGCGATTAGTGCTGCACGCCACACGATAAATGTTTTCATATATCCTTTTAGTCTACCTGAAAGCGCCGCAACATTCCAAACCCGACCGGCAAAAACAGGGTGCATTTCAGATTATTGGCGAAAGCTATCGCCAAGTTAGTAGAACAATCGCACTCAATAGCCGGGGTTGTCCCAAAAACGGCGTAGGGGAGTACCTGGCCCGCCAAAATATTGAAATAGATCCATGTATGCTCTCGTGCGGGGTGCGGGGATACTGTCCCCGCGATGGTCATCGTAACGGATTTTAACCCGGTGCTTCAGCTTCCATGTCTGTAGGCTCGCGGATCGGTAAATAAAAGGACGTGCGGCACTCCACCGTCAGGCGTTGGATGTCGTCATCCGCTGCGCCCAGGTGTAGCAACGACTGCCGGACAATCTCTAGCCCGGCTTCAAACTGCGGCATGACCGCCTCGTAAACACCGAGACGATCCAGGTGTAACAATTCCTCCACACTTTCCGCACGGGCCACCACTGGCACGTCTGTTTCAGTTTGTTTCAGATAATTCAAGATGGTTTCGCTGATGACAACATCCGGCACCGTATCCACCAACAAGCAGGCTTTGCGCACGTTGGCGGCTTCTAGCACAACCGGATGAGCGGTATCCCCGAAGATCACCGGGATATCCCGGCTGCGATACCACGCGACAACCTCCGGATTATGATCAATCACGACAAAAGGGTAATCGGTTCGGCGCAGCACCTTTGCCACATAACGCCCAATATCGCCCCCCCCGGCGATAATCACATGATGCTCTAGGCCGGTCGTTGGCAGGTTAAAGATCGTGTCGGTCGCTTGCGTATTGAACAGCCGACGCTGAATACGGTATAGGCGCGGGATCTGCGTCGCGATAGACGGCGTAATGATGATCGACAAGACCGCAACCGACAGGATCAACGAAAAGCGATCCGCATCGAAAACCCCGATAGTTAGCCCGGTACGAGCCAGCACAAACGAAAATTCACCGATCTGAAACATCGTCAGCCCAGTAGCCAGCGGAACGATGTTCCCATAACCAAACGCCCGCACCGTCCCCCCAAGAATTAACGCCTTCCCCGCCCCCGCCAGCACAACCACCCCCAGCACTAACCATAAATTCTCCCAGACAAATAACGGATCGATCAACATACCGATAGACGCGAAGAACAACAAGCTAAACAAATCTCGCAGCGGGATAATATCTCCCAGGGCTTGCACCCCATACTCAGATTCTCCCAACACCGTCCCGGCCACAAATGCGCCAAACGCAAACGATAAGCCGAATAAAAACGTCAAATAGCCGACACCCAACCCAATCGAAGTCACACCGATCAAGAATAATTCGCGGTTTTGCCAGCTTGCGATGTGCCCCAGCAAACGCGGTAACAGACGCAACCCCACAAAATACATAATCAGCATGAAGGCGACTGCCCGTAATAGCGCGATTCCCAACACCGGTAAGCCCGCGCTCAGATCGCTGAGTTGGGGCAATAGCAGCAATAGCGGGATGAACGCCAAATCCTGTACGATCATCATGCCGATCATCACCCGGCTAGACAACGTGCCAAGTACCCCCTGCCCTTCTATCACCTTCAGCGTGATCACCGTGCTAGAGAGTGCCAGCAGCGCCCCAAACCACAACCCCTCCAGCAGTTGCCAGCCGAAGATCAAGCTCAGCACGCCCCCCCACCCGATAGTTAGTAAAATTTGAATGACCGTCCCAAACCCAGCCACACGCCGGACCGGGATCAGGTCTTTAATTTGTAACTGTAACCCAAGCGAAAACATCAACAACGACACGCCGATCTCCGCCAGCAGTTCGATCTCAGCCGGGTCGGTAATCAGCCCGAGCGTATTTGGCCCAACCAACAACCCCGCCAACATATACCCCACCAGTGGCGGCTGCCCTAAGCGTGCCATCAATAACGCTGCCCCCAACGAGGCGATCACCAGAATAACGACATCCGTTGCTATACCCATAACAATCTCACCTTTTTACGATCAGTGATGAAGTGATAGCCTATCGTTGCCAGCGTATCTGCGATAACTCACGCGGCTGTGCGAGCGCGACCTGCTCCCCGCTAGCCACTTCAATTAGTGTCAACACACCGACGCGATACCCCAGATCATCTTTACCGGAGCGCACATACCCGGCAATCACGCTACCATCTGGCGATAAGCGCGGTTGGTCGGCAAAGCCCGCTTCTAACACCGGCACCAACCCACCCCCATCTCGGAAGTCGAAGACCCGTAGCGGGGTCGGCCCGCTGAGCGTATCCGGCGCGAGTAGCAGCCGAATATCTTCCCAACGGCGACGGGGGATCAGCACCGCCTGTTCGACAGAAACATCTGGCGACAAGCGTTGTTCGGGGTCGTTTAAGTTATTAATATCGGTCACCTGCACCCCGGCCTGGGTAAAAGGGGTATCTGGGGCAAACGTGAGAACCTGCCCGTTATACATCCAGGTGGCGTTCTGAAAGCCGTAGGCTAGTTCACGTAGTTCACCGGAGTTTAAATCCAGAATACCGGTTGCGGTGGTGTCTGCATAGGTGACATCTAGCAGCATAACGCCCAAGTTCGGGGCATAGCGTGGATGGCTGAACCGGCGTGTATCTCCATCGCTACCCGCCCCACCGATCACGTTCGTAAGTAGGGCGGTGGGGTCGCCGCCCTGGGTAGGTACGGTATAGATCCCGTCGTTATCCGTATAGGCGAGCGTGGCCCCGTCCGGGCTAAAGTCCATTGAAACGGCCTGATCCGTGTTGCGACCAGCTAACACCACCGGCTCGGACCCGTCGTTGAGGCGTTTATACCACACCTGCGAGCCACTCCCGTAAGCCACACCGAAGCCATCCGGCGCGATGCTGTACCCGGTTACGTCGTCGGGCGCGTCGGTGAGGGGCACGGGCGGGCTGCTATCCCGGAAAAGCTGCCAGACCTGATTCACGCCGTTGGTATCTTGGGCGACAAAAAATAGATTAGCCGGAACCGGGTAGCCATCGACGGCAGGGAGGGGGGGCCGCCCCCACCCATAAGCGACAACCTGCGCAATCGGTAGCTGGAAGCCCTCACCCGTCAGCGGTTCGACCAAGACCAACACCCCCCCCCGGAACGCCACCATTAACGCGCCGCCGGGGGTCCATTGTAGGCCACTCAGATCAATATCAGCCGTCCCCCGCACATCTGTTTGCCCGGTAGCGGGGGTAATCACCGTGTAGCGCCCGCTGCCGGGTGGGATGGCGTCGGTTTGGGTGCGACTGAATGCGCCCACTTGCCCGTCCGGGAGGGTCGTCAGCAGGTCGTAGCGACGGGTGGCGGGGGCGATCTCGCTGCGAGCGTTGCCAACATCAAAGTTGATCCGACGCAAGCCGCCGTCTAACGGAGCATAGGCCAGCACCCCGGCCTGCATCCATGTCACCGATGAGGCCGGCGGGAGTGTCACCGGGCCGCTGAGCGTGGCACGCTCCGCCGTATAGACTTGCCATACCGACTCAATGCTATTGCGGGCTGCCAGGTAACGTCCATCTGGGGACCAGCGTAAATCGGAGAAACCGCCCGCCTGGAAACTGTCGGTTACTTCGGCGGTGGTCGGGGTTAACGGCGGCTGGACAATCCGAAAGTGAACCCGCAAGCCGGTCTCGGTGGTATAGGCCAGGGCGCGAGCATCGGGCGACCAGGCGATAGTCTGACCCAGGCCCCGTGAAGGCGGCAAAGGCGGTGCTAGTACCAGCACTTGCCCCTCACCCGTGAGAACTTCGCTGATCACCAGCGCCTCATCGGTGCGGTAGGCCAGCCAGCCGCCATCCGGCGAGACGCTGAAGTCGATCACGAACTGATCCGCCGGTGTGACAACCTGAACGCCCTCCGTCCCTAAACCGTAGCGTTCGACCTGCCCGTTATTTAGCAGCACAAACAGTTCGGTCGGCAGGTTTAACCCTTCCTGACCACGACTAGGGATAGTCAATAATAGGGCAACTAAGGTAAAACAGAGGTATCTCATAGGATGTCAGCAGCTTTGATACTCACGGACAACCGTTAGTTTAGCCCGAAGCAATTCAAGTTTGCAAGATGACAGAGCTTATTTCGATGAACATTCATCAACCCTATCTTTCTGGGGGCGCACGCCCGATCTTCCAGCCAGGCGGGGCGATGGGGTGCCTGTGCTTACACGGGTTTTCTGCCGCGCCGACGGAAATTTTCTGGCTAGCCGATCACCTACACCACACGCTCGGCATGACGACTTACAGCGCACGGCTCACAGGCCACGGCACCGACCCCGCCGACATGAACCGAATGCGCTGGCGCGATTGGTACTTGAGCGCCCGCGATGGCTATCAATTGTTAGCGGACCAATGCGAGCAGGTTTTCATCGCCGGGGTTAGCATGGGCGGCCTGCTCACGTTGTTGCTGGCGGCGGCAGATGATATTCACCCGGCGGCAGCAGCAGTCATAGCCGCGCCGCTGAGCTTTTCGGATGTGAATGTGTACCGGGCAAAGTGGATCAAGCTCTACCGCCGCCAAGCCCCCATGCCAGATCAGAGCAACCTCCCGCAGATCGTCCGCGAAGAACAACGCAAACGGGGCGAACCCGTCATCGGGCGCACGCACTATACCACCTGGTCGGTGAGCGCGGTTGCCGAAATGCAGACACTTTCCGAGGTGGCGCGTGATCACCTAGATCATATCCGCACCCCGCTAACACTGATCTATGCCGAACAGGACAAGGCCGTCCCGTTAGCATGTAGCGATGAGATCGCCAGCCAGGTTAACAGCCCCGAAGTGGTACAGCACACCCTCAAGCAAAGCGGTCATGTGATCACGCAGGACACCGAGCGCGAGCAGGCGTTCCAGATGGTCGAAAGTTTTTTTCGGAGATATACCTAATATGCAGATAATCAACGACACGATCACCCGTATCCGGCTGGCCTATCGGCTTGTGCGCGATGAGCGCGTGCCGCTAACCACCAAAATGATCCCGCTAATCGTCGTAATCTATATTGTGTCTCCCCTGGACTTAATCCCCTTTTTCCCGATAGACGATCTCGCGATCCTGCTGGGCGGGTTGCGCGTGTTCGAGGCACTCGTGCCAGATTACATCTTATATGAACATCGCGCCGCGCTTGGGGTCGAGATCGAAGCCGGGTAAAGTGGATTCCGATATTTCGGCACGTTTACTTCTTTAAGTAATCATTAAAAGAACGTAACTGCTCAGGTAGCGATTAGGTTATGTTGATATTTACGCAAAAAAACGCTGATTGTCGGGGTTCAGCGTGCCGAACCCAGGGCATAGCACGCTATGCCCCTACGTTTTGAACCGTTATGGTCTTTAATGAGATCGAAATTTCAAATGTCAACAGCGTCTACGATATTATGGAGTTTCACCCCAACCACACGTTTTGGCTATTGTTGCCCCTGTGCTTGCCTTGTACCTGTAACGAGCGTTATTGCCACACCATCTAAACCCGCCTACAATGAGGAACATAGTTTGATGATGCAACCGGGGCCGTTGTCCGTATGCGAATTGCCAGACAAATTATAGATGTTGCGCTCGATGTGAAATTCAAAACCCGTCTGATTTCATATCAGGCGTATGTTACCTTACTTGGGAGCTTGATCGGAATATTGGTTCTGGGTTGTCAACCCCAACCGGAGCAACTGATCGCTAACCCGACCCTGGCGATCTTGCCAAGCCTCACCCCCACCCCGACCGCATCCCTTGTCCCAACCCTCACCCCCACCCCAACCGCATCCCTAACTCCGACCATCACCCCCACCTCGACGGCATCCCCCACCCGCCGCCCCACCTTAACCCCCATCC
>DAOTUA010000056.1:0-21508 GCA_034437355.1 Anaerolineae bacterium
CACCCCGACCACACCCCCCCGTACCAACCCCGATGACCTGCAACGTACCCCCACACTAGCCTCAGCACAGGTCCCAGCCGCCGTACAGCCGATTGTCGCCGCGGCGGTTGATGATCTAGCGTCGGACCTCGGCCTTACGCCGGGGGCCATCACCATTGTCGAAATCCAACAGGCGACCTGGCGCAGTGTGGATTATGGTTGCGCTGAAGAACGATTGCCCGGCCTACCCAACTTAGAAATACCAGGCTATCGGCTGTTGTTGGCCGCCGACGGCAACACTTACGCCTACCATACCGACACCCAGGCCACCTTCCGGCGCTGCGACCGTCCAGATACCGTCCAGGGCGATACAACAACGCTGCTCGATGTTGACCCGGTAGCAGCGGAATTAGCCGCCTTAGCCCGGCGACAGGCCGCAAACAATGCGGGCGTTCTGCCCGGCGAGATCGATCTCGTTAGCGTGCGGGCTTATCGCTGGGCCGATACCAGCCTCGGCTGCCCCCTGCCCGGCATCGACTACACCCCCGCCAACATTGACGGCTATCGCATCGTGTTAACCGTGGCGGGCGAGTCGATTATCTATCACACCAACTTTGAACAGATTACCCGCTGCGACCCACAAAACGAAGCCTTGCCACCCTAAAGTGGGTCCGGTAGCGGGGTGCCCATCCGCAACAACAATTCGACCAGCCCTTTATGCCCGGCCTCGCGGATGAGGGGTTCGGTGTCTTTCAGCATCAAGTAAAGCTGCTGGATCGCCTCAACCACGCCAATCTGCCCTAGCACGATAGCCCCCAACGCCCGGAATTGCAGATCGTCATCGCGTAGCGTGCGCATCAATACCGCAATCGAGCGTTCGCCCGGTGGCAAGCCGATCTCGCGTTCGCGTGCCCATATCTGCACCCATTCCAATTGATCCGGCGTCGCTGGGCGCGGCGGCCCGATGATCCCGGCCTGCTCACGGATAAACGCATCCTGCGCAATCACCCGCACGTACCATTCTTCCTCCGAAAGAAACCCCTGCCGGATCACCTCGCTAGCCCACTCCGTTTCAATGCGTCGCACCCCAAAATAAGCCGCCCGCCGCACATGGATTTGCTCGTGCTGGGTCGCATCGTATAGCGTCATGTAGCCGCCGTCTGGCATGTTGGCGAACGCCTCGGCTGCTGCTTGCTGCAAGCGTTCCTCACCATTCAAGAACGCATCTGCTAGTGCGAGCTTGGCCTCGTCTGTCCCGATGGCGGCTAGGGCATGGGCTGCCGCCAGTTGTACGTCCTCTTCCGGGTCTACTGTCATAGACGAAAGTTGTGTGATGTAACGTTCGGCACCTTGCCCGATAGCCCCAATCCCTAATGCGGACAAGCGCCGGATGGCGTCGTTAGGGTGAGTTAGCCCGGTCTCGAAAATTTCCATCGCGCCCTTTACATCGCGGCTTTCCACCAGCGCCGCCGTCACCCGTTCCCGGTTGATCACATACTGTTCATCCTGGATAAACGCATTCCCCAACCGGATGAGAATATCCTCGCGCCATGCGGTTTCCTCCCTGGTTGCACGTAACCAGAGCGCCATCTCTAACAGGTTGCTCAGTAGCAAGTCCTCATTGGCGTTCAGTTTCATCTCGATGACTTTTGATAGGTCCGTATCGCGTACTGCAAAGCGCAACGCCCGCTGCCATGCTGGGTCCTGGGCATATTGATAAAGCGTCATCGGGGAGCTATCCGGCAGCGGGGTTAACGTCAGGCCCGCGAGATAATCTGCTAAAATTGGATGCCGGAAGCGATACCGCCCACCCCGAAAGCGCACCAACAAACCGCTATTGACAAATTCATTAACGATCTGACGTTGTTCTGTCAGGACTTCATCTTCTTCATCAGTATCAGTATCGGTTGTGCTAGCGGTTTCCGCTGTTGCTTCTGTCGCTTCGAGCGCGGTTTTGGCGGATTTACTCGCGGCTTGGTTTTCTGGCTGGATGCCGGCAATATCCTTTAATTTGATAAACCCGGATTCCAACTGTAACGCCCCGGCAGTCATAAGTAACGGTAGCGCGTTGTCGTAACTGTAACGCTCTGGCAGGCTATCGTTGATGAAGGTCTCGACCCACTCATACAGATGGTATTTGCTGGTATCTCCGCTGAAGTTGGCCCATATCTTCAGTGTTAACTCGGCAGGGTACAGCGCATGATTCCCGTACTGTGTGCGCCGGGCCTGCTTGGTGTCCACTTCGCGGCTGTTGGCGTCGATCTGCGGCCAAACCGTGCGCCACTTGTCGATATAAGCGTTTGTTTCGTGCTGGCCCCAGGGTTTGACGAAAAGCGGCGTAAAATCGTGGACCCGTAACCGGGTATAGCCCACCGCTGGGCCGGTCATGATCACGAAATTGTCACCGTATTCGGCCAAAAAGCCCGCTAACCAGGCTTCTACCGCCGGGCGATCCTCGGCGGGTAGGTCATCGTACCCGTCGATCAACACCAACGCCCGTTTCTGATCCAGCCGTTCGTAAAGCAGATGTGGTACTGTCCGCGCACTCAGGGTACTCAGACGGCGCTGGACAGCCCGTACAAGCGGTTCGGCGGGGTCCACTTGCGACCCAAACTCGCCGCGAGTGATGTTCAGGTCCGCACAATGAAAATACATCGGCAACAACGAACGGACCGAGGGCAGCGGCTCGCCTTCCGCTTCATCCTCCGCGATGGCCTCGGCTACGTTGACCGGGCCGGCTTTCGACTTGTCAATTTCGCCGCTTTCGATAGCCTGCTCTAGCTCTAGCTTGGCCGCCTCACGCATTTCTTGGCGACGGCGTGCTTTCTCTTCGCGCTCTTTCTCGGATAACGCCTCATCTTCTTTTGCCAACATCTGCTTAACCGGGTCGGTTGGCTCGTCAAAACTGATCTCTTGTGTGACCCACAATAGGATCGCCATGAGCGCAGTTGTACGCCCGCTGCCGGGTATCCCTAGCAGGGCCAGGCGGCGATTTTTCCCCTGCAAAAGCTGTTCTAACCGGTAATTGTGGAGGTTATACGGTGCCACGATGTACGGGAGGTCTGGCATCCGTGGGATAACGTAAAAGACCTCCTGGCGCACATCGTCCTCGGCCACTGGGTCGATCAATTCCGGCTCTGGCAAGAAACGCGGTTCGACCAAAAGCTGCGATAGGTCCGCATGAAGCCCGGCGATGTGAGTTGTCTCCGCGATGGTGATCAGATCGTTGATGTAACGCCCGCTGACCGTCCGATTAGAACGGCGTTGTACCCGTCGTTGCCCCCCAGAACCCAATACGCTCTTGGTGGTTTCCCACATCAGCCCACCGAAGCGCATCATCGCTTTTTGGGCTTTATCCGCCCGCTTGAGGGCTTCTTGTAGGCGTGGGTTTAACTCGTTTGCCTGTGGCTTGTCTTGGGTTTGCTTGTCGGTTGCCATCCGTTAACACTCCTAAAAGACCAATATGCGTTGGCAATTGCTACACTGTGCGATATTCCCACGGCGGACTTCTTTCTCCAGGATGCTCGTCTGCCGCACGCCGCAGTAAGTACAGGTCCCCTCCATGTTCATCTTTGCGACCACAACCCCGCCCCGAAACCGCGCTTTCAGTTGATCGTAGCGTTGTAACTCGTCGGCGGCAACGTCGGCGCGGATGTCGTCCCGTTGTTGCTGAAGTTGGTTGAGTTCGCCGGTTTTATGCGCTTGTTCGGTTGTCAGCGCCTCATTTTGATGGCTGGCGGCCTGGCGTTTCTTTTCGAGTTGGGCTTGCTTATCCTGTAAGTCCGCCTCTGCCGCTTCCACTGCCATCATGGTTTCGAGCATCGTTTCTTCCAGTTGGTCCTGGCGCTTTTTCAGTGAGGCGAGTTCCTGCTGCATATCTTCCAGTTCTTTGGTATTTTTCACGGTTCCACTGTACAGGCGCTCTTCAGTCGCCTTCGATTTATTAAGCGTCCCTTCTAATTCAAGTTCCAGGTTAGTTGCGCTGGTTTTGAGAGGTCGCAGGGTCGCTTCGGCATCGTCAACGGCTTGTTTGGCCTGTTGTACAACCTCATCATTACTCAGTATCTCTGTGATCTCTTGTAGGCGTTGGGTGATCTGCTGAATTTTGTCATCCGTAGTTTGTAATTGATTGAGTTTAAGAGCCTGTGACATAATGTATCCGTGGTGGCGAGTGAGTATCAAGTATAATATAGTCGATTATTAAGATTATAGCTTGCAGTGCCCGCGGAGGAAAGCAAACGGTGACGAACACAAACCGAGAACCCCAACAGCCACCCACCCGGACTTCAAATACGGAATGGCGCTGGGTTATCGTCGTGAGTGGGGTAATCATTCTGATCACAACGTTACCCTTTATCTACGCGATGTGGCTAGATTTTTCTCAACCGGATGTACATTTCATGGGGATGGTCTATAACCCGCTAGATGGCGCGACGCATCTTGCCAAGATCGAACTGGGAAAGGAAGGCACTTTTCGGACTTATTTTCGACATTCCCCAATAGAATTGGAAGGGTCCGGCGCGTATATCACCGTGTTATATAATACGATAGGCAACCTGTTTCGTTATCTGGGCTTCTCGAATGTGCTGGCTTACCATGCCGTGCGCCTCATGTCGGCCTTCCTCATGTGCTTATCGTTGTATCACCTCGGCGCGACAAGTTGGCGGCGGCTACGCAACCGTCGCTTATTCTTCCTGTTGGTGCTGGTCGGCAGTGGGTTTGGATGGGTTTATACCTTGTTTGGTGTAAACCAAACGCCAGACCTGACGATACCCGAAGCCTTCCCGCTGTATAGCGCGATGACAAACCCCCATTTTCCTCTGTCATTAGCGTTCATGGCGCTGGCCGTCAGCATTATTATTCGCGTCTTTCGTCCGGGTTTCCGAGAGATGCCCACCATCGAAAATGGCGGCCTGACGTTGCTGTTATCTTCGCTTGCGCTGGCGATCATCGCCCCACACGCATTGATACCGATGGCATTGGCTTTTGGGTTGGTGATGTTCATCGAGTGGGGGGCGGCCCGCAAAGTTTATAATTGGCAGTTCAACTGGCTGATGATGATCATCCTCCCAGCCGCCCCGATAGCCTTCTATTACCTGGCGGAAGTACGATACAACCCGGTTGTCGCGGCCTGGTCCCTTCAGAACGTTAACTACACCCCGTCACCCTGGATGTTCTTTGGCGGTTTTGGTATCCCGTTGTTGTTTGCCCTGCCGGGCATATACCATGGCGTGCGGCACTTTGAACCCGATGGCGACCGTTTCATGCTGATGTGGCTGGTTAGTATCCTACTGATGGTTTACATCCCCACAGGCGTACAAAGCCGCTTCTCCATCGGGCTAATGATCCCTATTGCTTACTTTGCCATACGCACATTGGATAGGCTTATTCCGAATATATCGCTTCCGCGCTTGCGCCAACATCTGCCAAACATACTCGTGGGCGCGTCCGCGTTGACGTACATCCTCCTGATTTCCGTTGGCTTCGACGTGATCTCGTCCGAAGTTGACCGCCGCTTCTACCTGACACACGAACAAGTACAGGCCCTATCGTTTATCGAAGCTCAAACCGACGGCGCTCGTATCGTGTTGGCTCCGCCGGGGGTCAGCCTATGGATTCCCGCTTTGATAGGCCAGCAAGTCGTTTATGCCCATCCGCATGAGACGATCAACGCATCTTACAACGAGGAACAGGTCAACGCCTTTTACGCCGCCACCGCCCCGGATGACCCGATCTGTACCGCTATTATGGCTACTTTCAATGTGGCGTATGTGCTGGTCGATGATGAGATGCCGACGCCTTGTACTGCCACCCTAAAAGAACTGCAACAGTTCTCAGATGTCGTTGTCTATGCGCCCGAATAGCTATGGATGGCTGGCGGGTAGCCAACTGGATCATAGTTCACGCCGGGTTAAAACCCGCCGCTATAATTGCACATCTCCCGTTCGGACATAAAACGTTGCCATTACACGTTCTATGCAAAATTCAAAATGCGTCAGGTTTAGTGGGGTGCCTCCCCCCTTTTTCCAGGAAAAGTGTAACTACTCAGCCCTCACCCCAACCCCTCTCCCAAACGTGCCTTTGGCACTGGGAGAGGGGGATTTAGGGGGTGAGGGCGGGTGCGATACCGTAAGATGTGTTTAGTACCTGAGTAGTTACCAATCTTTTGCAAAAGATTGTGGGGGTTCGGGGGTGAAGCCCCCGCGCAGTTACAAGATAAGAAGAAATTCGCTATTTCATATCAGGCGTATTTTTCACATAACCATGTTATGCTTAAACCTATAGGCAAACCGCACAATATCCTGGAGGTATCATGGCAGATAGCAAGTCCCATCGTGAACAGTTTGATCGCTTCGCGCAGGATGCGTATCTGCAAGAACTGTTACAATCCGACCCTGATGCTGTGATCCCCACCCTTTTTCTAGACCTGATGAACCGCGTCAATATGATGCAAGGGCAGACGGGGCTTATCCTGGCCGAAGTAGAACAAGCCGACGAAACCGGACACCCCCCCAACTTGGCCCACATCACAGCCAGCAGCGTTCATTTAATGGAAGGTGCGGTCGATATGTCGAATATCTTAAAGGCACTCATGGAATATTATGAGTTAACATATAAGGCACAAGGTGATGCGGAGGATGCAGAGGAGACTTAGCTAACAGCATGATCACACAACCGAGCAGTTACCAGGACTATCTAGCATATTTCCAGGGATTAAGCGCCGATGTGTTCTTCCAAGATTTTCTAGAGCGCATCCGTGTTGCCACCCACCAAATACGCGCCGACCTGATGGAACTTCAGCAGATGATCGAAGTGGGTGCCACCCCCGATACCGTCTTTTATGAGTCAGAAGTCCCGAAACGCTTTCGGCAGATGATCCGCATTACCTACGCTATCGAAGATATATTGCACCACCGACCCCATACTCCGCGTGAAATCTGTGAGGCGGTGCTGTACATTAGCTACGGCCTGAAATCCCCCATGCTGACGCTCATCGGCCATGCCGAAGTCACCAACTGGCAGCTACAGGTCAACCCGGCCCCCGGCCTGGATATTGCAACAATGCAAGCGCAGCTCACCGCGATCAACGAACAAGGACGACATCTTTCCGCAATGGATATGGCAGCCGTTCAACATGCCAAACAAACCCTCTGCAACCCGCCCACCGAGCCAACCCGGTAAAAATGTGGATTTCATGCTATAACTAGAATGTTTAGAACCAACAGCGGAAGGACACAGCCACACCATGCAACGCTGGGAATACATGACCATGAGCTACAAACGTCACTATGGGCGCACCGACTACCGTATCAACAATACCAAGCAAGCCCGCCTCAAAGACAAAAACCTTGCCGATGTGATGAACCTACTTGGCGAACAGGGGTGGGAATTGATCGCGATGACCAACCCAGAAGAGAACGAATTTACCTTCAAACGCCCGAAACCGACCAAGAAAAAAGCCGAATAACGCCCGACCACCACCCCGGAAGGAAACGAAACCACCATGTCCAGAGTCCAACTCGAACAAGCCCACGATCTCATTATCCGTAAACAATACGATGATGCCCGAGCCATCCTCAGCAGCCTACAAGATCGATCCTCCACCGCCCGCCGTTGGCTGGCAAACCTGGAGCATTTACAAGAACAAGACGACGCCCAGCCCCCCATGACCACCACCACCGAAGCCCCCCAACCCCCCACCAGCGCCTCCGGTGAATATCACGCCCTCTCCGAAACATTCACCCACGACAGCCGCCCGCGCTGGGAATACCGCGAGATCATCCTGCGCAACTGGGAACAACACCTGAGCAACATCGACTACGCACTCGAACAAGGCCAGGGCGAAAAGATCACCATCGAGGACGCCTACGTCCGCCTGCTCAACGAAAACGGCGAACAAGGGTGGGAGCTGATTTCAGAAGAGCGTTTGCCGCAGCAGTATATCCGGCTGTTGATGAAACGCCCGGTTTCCGCTTAACGGGGCCGCTGTGATCGCTACCGAAACACCCCCACGCATGGATCGCCGCGCTCAGTTGTGGTTCGGTGGGGTGGCGCTAGTGCTATCTGCGCTAGTGGTGTATGGGTTCGTCCATGCCCCGACGTATACCGACGCCTACTATTACCTGAACGCCGCGAACCGTATCGTTACCGGGCACGGCCTCAGCGATCCCGTCTTGTGGACATATATCGGAATGCCGGAAAGCCTCCCGGCCCCGTCTCATAGCTACTGGATGCCGATGGCCTCATTTTTGGCAGCAGCCGGCATGTGGTTGTTAGATAGCCCACTAAACTACCAGGCGGCCCAAATATTGTTGATTCCAGCATTATGGCTGATCGGCTATAGCGCCTTTTGGATCGTACACCGGCAGGGCGGCAAACCGCTTGGCGCGTGGGTCGCCGGGCTGATGGTGATCCTGGGCGGTTTTTTTGCGCCGTTCTGGGGTATGACGGAAACCTTCACGCCCTTTGGCGCGTTTGGGGGTGGTGTGCTGATCGCGATGGGCCGGGGGATAACTGCCGAGCGCCCGGTGAGGTGGTTTGTGTTAGCGGGGGCGCTGGCAGGGGCGGGCCATCTCACCCGCGCCGATGGCCTGCTGTTCTTGTTAGCAGGCGGGGCGGCGGTGCTGTGGCCCTGGGGCAGTTCGCGCTCGGTGTTGCAACGGGCCGGGATGCTCGCGGGCATGATCATGGCTTACCTGCTGGTGATGTCCCCCTGGTTGATACGCAACCTGCACACCATCGGAACACCGCTTCCGGTTGGCGGGGCGCAGGCGATCTGGTATACCGAATACAACGATATTTTCAACTTTCCGCCGGATGCGTCCCCAGCGCGTTTCTTCGAGAACGTCGGCTGGGCCGGGCTGTGGTCGTCGCGCTGGACCGGGCTAACCAACGGGTTACAGACGTTGTTGTTTGTCGAAGGGTTTGTGTTCTTGTTCCCGTTGATGGTGGTGGCGTTGGCCCGTCGGCGGCAAGACCCGTTCTGGCGTCCGTTCTGGATTTACGCGCTCGGCTTGCATCTGGCGATGACGGTTGTCTTTCCCTTTCCGGGCTACCGGGGGGGCTTGTTTCACTCCGCCGCCGCCCTGATGCCGTTCTGGGCGGCGCTGGCTCTGCTGGGCCTGGAGGATGCGATCCGCTGGGCGGCGCGGCGGCGTGGCTGGAACCCGCGCACGGCCTACCCGGTCTTTAGCGTGGCGGCCTTACTGTTGATCGGGGCGCTGAGTGCCGTGCTGGGGTTACAGGGCCGCCCATCGGATGCTAACCCGGAGCTATACGCCGAAGTCGCGGCGCTGCTCCCACCGGATGCCCGTCTGATGGCCACCGATCCATCTGCCGTATACTATTACACCGGGCGGCTCGGCGTGACGCTGCCCAACGAAACGGCAGACATCCTGGCACAGATCGCGGTTCGCTATCAGATCACGCATGTGCTGGTCGAAAATGTGACCGAAAACGGCCTGAGCAGCACCATCACGGCCCCGTTACGCCGCTTGCCCGCCGACCCACCAGGCTTCTTTACCCCTATCCCTTTATCCGACCCTACCGCGAGGCTCTACCGCTTTGAACGTGCTGAATAAATATCGTCCGCTTGTGTTGCTGTTGGTCGCTTTCGGTGGGGTGGTCCTATTCGTGATGCGAGCCGGTGGCGGCTTTCCGTTGGACGATAGCTGGATACATCAAAGTTATGGACGTAACCTGGCCCTGCGCGGCGAGTGGGCGCTCATCCCCGGCCAACCAAGCGCCGCCAGCACTGCCCCCCTCTATACGGTGTTGCTGGCAGTTGGTTATTTGTTGCGTCTGCCGTACCAGCTATGGGCACATCTGCTTGGGGTGTTGGCCCTGTGGGGAATCGGTGTGTTTGGGGCGCAATTAACGGACCGCATCGCGCCGGATGTTCGTTACGCCGGGGTGTGGTCTGGGGTGCTGCTGGTGATGACCTGGCAACTCGTCTGGGCGGCGGCGTCTGGCATGGAAACGGCCCTGTTCGCCATGTGGACCGTGTTGTTACCCCTGCTTGCCCTGCGTGAAACTGACCCCGACCGTGACCAACGCCCTGCCGCATGGCGTTGGCGCGGGGTGCTGTTCGGGGCGGTGGCTGGGCTGGCAATACTCACCCGCCCAGAGGGGATCATCGCGGCGGGGGTGGCCGGGCTTATCGTGCTGATCATACGTCCGGGCGGCTGGCGTGGGTTGGTCTGGTGGGTTGGGGCGGCAGCCGTGAGTTTTGCTGTGCTGTTGATCCCCTATCTGTGGCTGAACCTCTCGTTAACGGGTGGCTTTTTGCCGAACACGTCTGCCGCTAAACAGGTGCAGCACGCGCCGCTATTGATGCAACCTTACGCGGTGCGCCTGCGACAGATGATCGTGCCGCTTGCGGTTGGCGGTCAATTTCTGTTGTTACCGGGGCTGTTGGTGTTTGTGTGGCGGGCTGTACGCGGTTCGGACGGCGGGGTGCGGGGAGTGTGGCTGTTGTGGCCGGTGGCGTTGGTGGCGTTGTATGCGGCGCGGTTGCCGGCGGCCTATCAACACGGGCGCTATGTGATGCCTGCTTTACCGCTTTTGATTGTTGCCGGGGCGGTGGGAACTTTAACATTGTGGCGTTGGGGGCGGCGTCGTCTGATCACACGAGTAATGGCCCAGGCGGTGGCGGCGTCCGCGTTTGCGGTGGTGTTGGTGATGCTGGTTGCGGTCGGGCCGGGGGTATATGCGCGGGATGTGGCCGTCATCAATGAAGAAATGGTGACCGCCGCCCACTGGATCGATGAAAATATCCCGTTGGGGGGTACGCTTGCCATTCACGATATTGGGGCGGTGGCCTATATCACACCACGCCCACTGATCGATATTGCCGGGTTAGTCAGCCCAGAACTTATCCCGTACATCAACCGACCCGCCGCGATGTGGGACTACCTGCAAGCTCAGGGTGCCGATTATCTGATGGCTTTCCCCGATCAAATCCCTGGGGATGACCCGACCGACCCGCGCTTGTGCGAAGTCTTTACCACCGGTGGCCCCACCGCCATCGAACTAGGCGCGGCAAACATGGCAGTTTATCGCCTGGTATGGGGTGAAAGTTGTGATGCGTGAATATCTTTCATCCAGTATAATGATGCTATGTGATGATCAATATAGGTGCGTTTTACTATGACCGATCTCTTTAAGAAACTCAATACGCTCATACAGGCGGGTATCAATGATGTGATGGCAGAGGCCCAGAAAACCGTTTCCGAACCCCTCAAACACATCCCCCGGTCGCGGCTGGGTAAGGGGATCACCAATGAGGTAGACCACCTGCGCCAAAAAGTAAACGATGCACTGGCATATGAGGACGAATTGGTCGCCCGGCTGGAGGACATCCAGCAGGATATGGACGCGCTCGACCGTCAGGCAGATGCGGCGGTCGCGGCTGGAGACGACGCCAAAGCGCGTTACCTGCTCGAACGCCTCAACCGTGCCCAGCAACGTTACACCATGACCGAATCCGACCTGAAAGCGCATCGGATCGCCGCCCAAGACCTGATCCGCCGCGTCAACGAACTCGACGCGGCTATCGCGGATGCCGAACACGCCCAGGCCAACCAGCCCCCCACCGACCAAACACCCCTTGCACCAGCGGCAGATGACGCCCCCTCGGAGGAGGAAACAACCATCCCGGTTCGTGTGCAGCATGATGAACCAGATACCCAGCAGACCGAAACAGCACAACAAGCCCTGGATCGTCTGCAACAGATGAACCAACAGACCGGCAAAGCCATTGCCGATGTGCTGCGCGAAGCGCGGGAGAAAGTCGATCAGATGAATGATCTCATCCATGCCAAGGACGAAACCCAGGCCGCCGCTAACCAATCCGTTGCCGATGAAGTTCAAGATACGCTCCAGAAACAGGCTATCGACGACGACATCGCCGCCCGTCGTGCCCGGCTCGCTGGGCCACCCAAACAACGTCCATCATCCACAGACTCGTCATGATTCGCGTGATGACATCATGTCTTGCTTGCATACTATCAACAACCGATCCGTGCTTTCTGCGTCTATAGCGTTTGCCATCGAACAAGGCCACAGCCTAACCCAAGCGTCATCGGTCCAGGCGGTGCAAAGACAACTCTTAACCGCCCTAACAGACTTAACCAGGGCTAACCAGGCTGATCTGTATCATTCTGATGAGGCAGCCGGCCATACGATGCGCGTGTTAACGTATACGCCGGGCCAAGGTACCGTCGTCCAACAAGAGATCGCCGCCCGTGCCCCTATACTTGATGGCGATGTGTTCTTTCTAGCCGAACATTTCGCAGATAAAACACAAGCGGACCTGGCGCTGATCGTCCCCGCCTATTTTACCGGCTGGGTTCGTTTGACCTTGCCCCCCAATGCCAATCTCACCGCTTATTACGATGCGTTCGGGGTCTTGTTACACTTAGCTGCTATCGCTTGGCGTCAGGTGTCGGAAATGCAGCACTTCAACCAATTAGTTGCCGAACAAGTGGCCCGTACTCGTATTATCGCATTAAATGACCTGGCAACCGCGATTGCACATCAACTCAATAACCCGATGACGACCATGCTGGCCGAAACCGAAATGCTGCTGTCGGGAACCCCGGCCCATACCCCCACCCACGATACACTGCTGGCAATCCAGCGTGCCGGACGACGCACAACCGACCTGATGAACCGGCTGCGGATGGTGTCTCATCCTAAAGCCACCGATCACCTGCAATGGGTGATGATCCGTGAGACGATTGAAGATGTGTTGCGGCTGTTGCAGGTGTACATCCAGGCCGAAAATATCAACCTGTCACTATCGCTAGAGGCCGACCTCGCGCCGGTGTGGGCGGTGCCAATGTTGCTAACGGATGTGTGGTTTAACCTGTTGATGAACGCACGCGACGAAGTGTTACAACAATCCGATAGGCACATCGGCATCCAGCTAAAAAGCGGATCGGATACAAATGAGGTGCTGGTGATCATCTGGGATAACGGAGCAGGTATCCCACTAGTAGACTATGAGCGCATCTTTCAACCCTTTTACACCACGCGCTCACCTCACGAACGGCTTGGTTTAGGGCTGTATATTTGTAAGCAAATTGTAGAAGATTTGAATGGGGCATTAAATGTCGCCCGGCATAAGGGCGGTGGGGCGCAGTTTACGGTCCGTCTCCCCGCAAAGAAAGGTGATTGAGAAAATGTCATATGTGATTGCAGTTGACGATGAAATTGATGTGCTAAATACGCTTGGGCGGGCTATCGAGAGCGATGCTATCCGCGTGAAGTTGATCAACAACAGCACCGAAGCCGAAGCGATTATCACCTCGGAAAAGCCGGATTTGGTGATTCTGGATATTGTTATGCCAGTTGTTGATGGCATTACCATCTGCCAAAACTTGCGCGATAACCCGAACCTGATGGACTTGCCTATTCTGTTCCTAACGGCAAAGGGCCGCACGGATGATGTGGTGGCGGGGTTAGATGCCGGAGCCGACGACTATATTGTGAAACCCTTCCACCTGGCAGAACTGCGGGCGCGGGTTAATGCGTTGTTGCGCCGGGGGACTTACGACGCCAGGGACCAGAGCGTTATCGAGGTGGGCGAGCTTGTCCTCAATTCTCGTAAACACACGGTGCAATTTGAAGAGAACGTGACCCAGTTGACGGCCACCGAACATCGTTTGCTACGATACCTGATGGTCAATGTCAATGCGCCCCAATCGCCCACGCATCTACTGACAGCGGTCTGGGATTACCCCCCTCAAACCGGCGACCCGGACCTGGTGCGGGCGCATGTGCGCAATATACGCACCAAACTCAAACGCCTCACCGGTAATCGAATCATAGAAACCGTCCATGGGGTCGGCTATATTGTATCGGATAGTGCCGATACATAACTTTCATGCAAATTTCACAAAAAAAGATACTGTTGAGCGAAATTGCGGCTTATACTAAATGTGTAACTCACCGGGAGAAAACACATGCACACTATTATCATTGCAGATGACGATCCGATCATGCTTGGCATGGTAGAAAAACTCATGCTCAAAGAAGGGCATCACGTCCTTAAAACAACATCCGCCCAAGGTGTACATGACCTACTTCCAAAAACCATCCCAGACCTTTTCCTCATAGACATCAACCTGCCAGACCTAAACGGCTTAGCACTCTGCCAAGAATTACGCCATACCCCCAGATATGAAGCGATCCCCATCATCTTTTTGACAGGGTCCACCCCAGACCCAAACGATGTGGCAGACGCGCTCAACGCCGGTGGTGACGATTTCCTGTATAAACCCTTCGCCGCCCGCGAGCTTGCCGCCCGCGTTCGCGCTCAGTTACGCCGCGCACAGTCCCGCCTAGAAAGTAGCCTCGCCCGCCTACACCTAGACCCGCAAACTTGTCAGGTGGAGATCAACGGGCAGACCAAAGCCGAGCTAACCCGTGTCGAGTTTAACCTGCTAGCCCACATGTGCCACAAACCCAATGAATGGCAAACCACCCGCGAGCTACTCGCCCAAGTCTGGCGGTATCCCGGCGATATTGGCGATGCGGCTCTCGTGCGCAACCATATTCGCAATATCCGCCGCAAAATTGAACTCAAGCCAGATCACCCAACCATTATCCTCTCACGTCACCGGCGCGGCTATCTCGTGGCAGCACAGGTACACATCTCGGAAGAAACGGCTTCCTGACGCTGTTTTTCCGCCACTCTGCACAAAATCCTATCATTTATCACATTTATCCAAAACAATTCTTGTAAGCGACTATGGTATATTGAATACGTTGCTGGCTGTAACGCGGTAATATCAGCCATGACATCGTACCGTCATTCATATGGCAGAGAATAACCATGCGTAAAATAATCCAGAAAATCATCTGCGTTTTAGATGGCACATCAGCCGAGTATCGACGGCCCCAGCGCGGGCAAAGCCTTGTCGAACTGGCGCTGTTTATGCCTATCCTCATTATTATGCTAACCGGCCTCATCGAAATGGGGTGGTATACCAACAACTACCTGATTTTGCTTGAAGTCTCCCGCGTCACCGCCCGTTTCGGTACAACCCTCACCGGCGATAATGATCCCCTGGCCTGGGAACGCGGCAACATCACCTATCAATCAACTGATGAATTTGGTAACCCCGCTACATTTGCCATCAATACCCGCGATAACACCTTGCCCCGTGCCGACTACTACGACGAAATCGACAAAGCACCCCAGGATCGCAATATCCCACTGCGCGACTGTGCCAATGCAGAAGGGTTCTATGAGGCGATTGTGTGCCTCGCGCTCGATTCGATGGACCCCCTCGTGTTTAATCTGGATCGCTTACCCGCAGCACAAAATCGCGATGACATCATCGTATCTGTTTTTAGCCTGAACCTAATCCCAGACCCCAACACACTTTCTGGGGATGCCGAGGCCAACGTGCTGAGTATTGGCGATAATCGACCGTTCAAAAACAACAGCATACAACCCCCCGACTTTATTGATAGCGCCCCTGGCACACAAGCTAACCCCGATGTGCCCAACCCCGATGCAGCCCAGTACATGGTCACCGGGCGCTATCCGTCCATGGTTAATGAATGTGGCAACGATGCTCGCGACCCCTTCGACCTCAACGGCAATAACACCTTCGATGAGTTTGAACTGGATAGCATCCGCCGGGACATTCTTTCACTCGACCACGACGGCGACGGTATCAACAATACACTGCTAGACACCTCTACCGACGAAGGGCATCGCGGCTTTTCTCTCACAGGCCGCTGGGTACCACGACCGCCACACGCGGTTGCCGGCTGTACTGGCTCCGAGTGGAATATGTATCGCATCGAAAGGCTTGTCAACCTGCGTGACCTTGGCTTGCTGAGCGAAGAAATGGAACGCCTACCGCAACGTCAGGCACTTGTTCTCGTCGAAATCGCCTGGAACCATCAACTACTGTTAAACCTCCCCGGTTTTTCGCCCATGTTCGATATATTAGGCGGTACCGAAGGAAGTTATATCTATGTGTGGGCGGCTTTCCCAACACCCACCACAGAATTTTTCATGGACCTTAATCAAAGTAATCCGTAAGGTTTGCCATCATGTTACCAACTCGTACCATAAAACGTATCACCCGCAAACTTCGGCGTAGCCAAACCGGGCAAGCTATTATCATCTTGGCCTTGGGGTTTATCATCCTACTGGGCTTTGTGGGAATCGTCACCGATATTTCTTTGCTTTACATCCGCTATGCCGCCTTACGGAGAGCTGTAGACAGCGCCGCCGTTGCCGCTGCCGGGCAGATGCGCACCGACCGCGACCTTGCCGCCCCCAGGTTGGCGGCTGTGCAGTTCTTAGAATTTCATGGCATTAACACCAGTGGCGTCTTTGTCGAAACCTGCGCCGATATGCCCCTCGGTTGGAACCCCGATAGCCCGGACCCAGTCAACCCGCCAACCGATCAACAACAACGGCTTTACACCGATGTCTGCGACAGCGATCGTAAACTCGTGCGCGTTACCGCCTACATCGAATCGCCGACCGTATTCATGTCGCTGCCACCCTTCAATTTCGAGAGCCTCACCCTACAAGCCTCTGCCATTTCCGAAACCGCCTCGCTAGATGTGGTCGTCGTGCTAGACGTGTCGGACTCGATGCTATTTGAAACCACCTACGACACCTGGAACGAAGAACTGTTTGAAAGCCCAGAATCACCCGTTGTCGGCCAAAACTACCAATGGACCCGGTGGTTACCCCCGCGCCTATCGGATTTAGACCTGTGGTATTTCTACGAAGGCGGCGGGCAGTTGCCAAGTGCCCAACTGCGACGGCAAATCTTACGAGGCGAATACAACGATGATGACAACCAATACAGCGACCGCGACTACCGAGAGGGCGACCCATTTATCACCGCGGAACCAGACGGTAGCAATGTGATAATTGATATGCGGCCTGCCGAGTATTTCCATGATTTCTCCGGTAATCCGGTGATCACCAACAGCAATACGCCCATCTCAACACCGATGCAGGACCTATACGGCCTCACACCCGGTACCGTCCCCTCTGGGATGCAACTCGTCCAAATGCGTGATGAGTGCCGCGTGCGCATTCACCCCCGTTCCGAATTTCTGGGCGTAGAACCAGAACTCAGCGAAGAACTGAGCGACTTTATATCGCTCACGCAAAATCATAACCCGGCCCTGAAAGAAAGTTTCAACCATACCTGGGCCGAAACCGAACGTTACTCGCTATTCCGCCCCAGCTTTAACTGGTACGGTTGCTGTAACGACCCCACCGCCAACGCTAGTATCACGCTCGACGGCGATATTGAACTTTCCTCCGATAACAATAACTGGGGTCGCTCTGACCAACAACTGAACGGTAAGTTCGATTTCTCCGACCTCGTTTGCCAACCCTTTAAGGACGCCCGCGACGCCACCCGTCTATTCCTCCAGAATATCGACTTCGCACGCGGCGACCGCGTCGCCTTTGTCACCTTCGACCGTGCCGCTTACCTGATCGACCCAGACGGCTACAGCTACTTCACCGACCAAAACGTTAACGATAGCACCCCCGGAACCGGCTTCGGTGGCGGGGCACGCTCTCATATGATTGACGACTTTCAAGTCGCTGTCGAAGTATTGGACAAAGTGATTGGCGTCCGCGCAGAACCAAACTTCTACTGGACCGATCACAACCCGGATGCCGCCGCCGACACCGCCGGCCTCAAATCGGTTGACCAATGGGAAACCTACAGCCGGGGGACTCGTACCATCCCCGCCGACATCAACAACGACGGCGCTATAGCGACCGATGAGTTTGCGATTGTCGGTGTGCCGCTAGTGGGTAATGGCCTCAGCGCCGGGGATTATAACCTGTACTACGAACAACCCATCGGCGAAATGCTAAACGGTTACCCGGTACGCGGTAACTGCCAATTCTCTAATGCCGCCCTACCCGGCTCACACTCCATCTGGTCCGATTGGCAACCTGGGGACACCTACGGTAACTCCGGCCCAATCTTCGACATCATGCACCCACCCATCTACAACCCCGCCGAAACCGCCTGGCGCAACCGCTATCAAACTATGTTTGAAGGCGATATGGAACTTGCCGAGGCGCTCGGTACTTTCTATAGCTACGAGTACCGCGCCGGGTGCCGTGGAACGAATATCGGGGCCTCACTACGAGAGGCCAACAACGCGCTTGTCAGCCCGGTAACTACCCGCCAAGAGGGGGCCGTTTGGGTCATCATCCTACTAAGTGATGGCGCTGCCGGTGCCACCGACCCGATCCCCTTCGACAATGACCCGACCAACTCCGGTGATGATGCCGACCCCTACCTGCGTGTCGGCGATACCTACAACCCGCAAGAACCCCCAGCTAATATCAACGACCGTAACGCCACCTACGGCGCTTATGGCTTCTGCCCATACGGGACCACTGTCAATATCCCCGATAGCTTGGGTGGCCTCACCGATAGCATCGTACTCGGCGGCCAAGATGATACCGTCTATTGCCTCGACCCAGACCCCAGCACCCGTCACTCTTGTAATACGGATGCCACCGGTACCCCCTGGGAGAAGGAAAACGACGACGAAATCAACGGCGTGTTAAACCAGATGGTTTCACAAACGGACCGCGGGAATGCCGCCGATTGCCGCGATCGCTATGATGCCGACGACTACGCCCGCGACTGGGCCGATTACATCGCCATGGACCGTCGCAACTTATCCGGCGAGCAACTGCCAACCGTCTTTACCATCGGCTTCAACTTAGACTACCCGCAAAACCCCGGCTCTGGCGAAACCTGGTGTACGGCCAACCTCCAGATGTGCCTGGGTGAAGAATTGCTACGCTATATCGCCAATATTGGCGACAACAACGAATACGACCCAGATGAATATCCGGATAGCTTTGCTAACCCGGTTAACGATCACGGGCGATCCTACGGGAACTACTACAACGCTCCCGACCGAGAAGGCTTGAGTGAAGTTTTCGATGAAATTGCCAGTAAGCTATTTACCCGCCTATCTGGGTAGCTGGTAGACGCCATCGGGCAGCAATGCCCCCTCCCTGGCTTATAACATTTCTCAAGGAGATATGTGAATGCAACAGCAAAAACAAAACATAAGGCGAAAAGGGCAGACCCTTATCGAATTTGCAATAACCCTGCCCGTACTACTCGTGTTGATGTTTGGCATTGTTGAGTTTGGGCGACTATTTCAATCCTGGGTGTCTATCCAGAATGCCGCCCGCGAAGCTGCCCGCTATGCTAGCACCAATAAATTTAACCCGCGCTACGATGACCTGATTAATATGTCTCGTGTGGACGACCAAGATAGTATTGTGCCGTGTGTGTGGGATTTCGCCACCTCGGAAAACCGCGATCTGGTCATCCGCCCACCCCAAAGCCAAGAGACCGTCGCGCTAGAAACTGGTAACGCGGTCAATATCTTCCGTGCGCCTTCTGGCCTCGAAACCCAGTCCGAACGCCTATTTGCCACCTGGTATCAGGGCCTAAACTGTAACCCCCGCGAAGAAACTCACCAGCAACTCCGGCGAGACTTACTGCGGATCGCTTCGGTCTATGAAGCCGCTTATTTTGCTTCCGTAGGCCGCCAAGACATCCCCGCATTGAGCGTACTAGATATTGGCATTAACCAGATCGATACCGAACCGGAACTACGCAACTTCTTGTTCTCCGTGTTCAATAGCGATTACCCACAGTACGACCCGCTCAACAAGATCAACGGCGATAATAACGACGGCCTCAGCGCCACGCCAGACGACGAAGCCGACCTGCGCGGCTACTTCTCTGTCATGATGTGTAGTAACCGGCCCTTCCTGTTTGAAGATTCGGAACCCATCTACAGCGGCGCGAACGCCTTTGCCGGGCAGCGCTTCATCCCGATGATCAACCCGGACCCCGCCGACAACCGCTTACCCCAAGACCTGATCGATGTGGTGCTGGGTAACCCGCCCGGTAGCGGTACCAATATCCCCGGCTGTTTCCAGAACGAACGCCCCGTCAACCTTGGTAGCGAGGGCCTGGACTGGAACACAAACCCTGCCATCCGTTGGCTGGACCCAGGCTCCGGTGGTAGCCGTGTGACCGTCACCGTAACCTACTTCCACCCGCTAATCACCCCGCTGGGCCTGGCCGAGTTTGTGCCGATTACGGCCCGTCGGTCTGTGATTGTTGAGGACTTCCAGGGGGCCGGGGCTGCCGCTGCGTTCAACCCGTTAGATGCCAGCCAGGGCGGTGGCTCCGACGACATCATCCAACCACCCAGTGAGGATGAAACCGAAGAACCAGTCGAAACCACCGAACCCCCACCGCCCCCGGAGGAACCCACCGCAACGCTGGTCCCGACCCAGGTTGAACGCGAGTTCAGTTGTTCTAACTTGTCGCTCGTCGATGTTGATTTCGACGCCGGCTTATCTGATAGTGACCGCAAGATCGGCTTCCAACCCGGCCTCGTCACCTTCCGCATCAAGAACGACAACGACCAACGCGCCCTGCTAAGCGCTGTAAACCTGAACTGGTCATCTGTCGAGCACACCAATGGAACCCACTCCGACCCCGTGCCAGATTACCCCGGTATGTACTTCTCCGAGTTTACGCTCAATAACAACGTTCACTGGGAAGGCCAAGACCTGGAACCGACCACCGACACCCGCGACCCCGCCGACGGCACGAGTATACGCTCGGCTAATATGGAAATTCCCGCCAACAGCACGGTTTTCTGGACGGCAGAATTCAAGAACGGGCCGCGCCTGCTCAATACCGAACTCCCGCGTGGTGCCTTTAACAATACGCAGTTCTACTTGTTCGATCCGGTCAATCAAGTCGAATGTGCCGGCGAACTGCTGACCTTCAAATCGGAAACCACGGAAGTTGAACAGCCGGATAACATCGACATCCCAGAAGACATCGAAACCTGCGCCACCAACTATGTTTCGATGGGCGCTGCGTCCCCCGCCTTCTACAATAACGGCTGGGTGCAACTGTGGATTACCAACAACCACCCCACCACACCTGCCCCCATCAACGATTTCACCATCAGATGGGATAACTGGCTTAACCGAAACCAGCCAGGCGATGTGCGCCTAGAAGCGATCTACGTTGGCGGCAGCACCCCACTAGACGGCGATCAAGTCTGGGTGGCGAATGACCCGAACGGGGCCTCGATGGTTAT
Organism: Anaerolineae bacterium; assembly: GCA_034437355.1. Lineage (GTDB taxonomy): Bacteria > Chloroflexota > Anaerolineae > Aggregatilineales > Phototrophicaceae > DAOTTY01. The sequence goes on from DAOTUA010000056.1 coordinate 21,154, forward strand.
CAACCAGCAAGGCAACTCCCTGCACGATAACGACGGCGACTACGAACCCATTACACGGGCCGACGGTAGCTGGACGTACCCCGGCGATGACATCCGCGTACCCTCTGGCGGGCAACCGTTAACGCTCTGGCTAGACCTCAACGGTGGCAACGCCGCAACCGACCAGCGCAACATGAAAACCTACGACTTCAACGGCACCCGCTTGTCGATTGACTGCGACGAACCCAGCGGTAACGGCGGTAGCGGTGGCGGTAGCAACAACACCGGCGACATCCAGTTTGTTACCGGGACCCCGCCCCCCACCCCCACCGAGGAGATGAACGACCCGCCCCGCGCCAACCCGGATACATACAGC
>DAOTUA010000057.1:0-11294 GCA_034437355.1 Anaerolineae bacterium
CCGATCTGTGCGACTCGCCCACCTGCGATAACCGCCACGCGATCCGCGATGGCGAACGCCTCGGCTTGGTCATGCGTGACATATATGGCGGTTAGTTCAATCGTTTTGATAATGCGGCGTAAATCTGTAACCAAACGGTCGCGTCGCGAGGCATCTAACGCGCCTAACGGTTCATCGAGCATCAATAGTTTGGGGTTGGGTGCCAGGCTGCGTGCGAGGGCGACCCGTTGGCGCTCGCCGCCGCTTAATTCGTCTACGCGGCGCGATCCGAAAGCGGTTAGGCCGACTAATGTTAGCATCTCTTGTACTCGTGCGGTTTGTTGATCGGTTTGATCGCCGCGCATTCGCAGGCCAAAAGCGACATTTTCGGCGACGGTCATGTGTGGAAACAGGGCGAAATCCTGGAACATCAAGCCGAAGCCGCGCTGATGCGTCTGTATATGGACAATAGAGCGCCCATCGAGGCGCACATCGCCGGCATCAGGCGCATCTAGCCCGGCGATGAGGCGCAGAAGGGTTGTCTTACCGCTGCCACTGGCCCCTAACAAGCAGATGATCTCGCCGCGTGCAACTTCGAGGGATACGCCATTTAAGACGGTGGTCTCGTTGTACGCTTTGTCTAGCTGGTCAATGGTTAACATCCGGCCTCACTTTCGTCAAAACTCCCCGATACCGGCGGTTCGTAATCGTTCGATCATGACAAAAGCGACGCCGCACACGCCAATTAAAATAACGCTCATAGCCATGGCCTGGCCGTAATTGGCTAGCCCTGGCTGGCCCAACAACCGATAAATAACAACGGGCATGGTGGGCGTATCCGGGCGGGCGATAAACAGGGTCGCGCCAAATTCGCCCATGCTGACGGTAAAGGCGAAAGTTGCACCGACGACTACCCCCCGGCTGATCAAGGGCAGGTCGATGAGGCGCAGTACGCGCCAATCATTCGCGCCGAGTGTGGCGGCGGCTTCTCGCAGGTTAGCGGGGATCGCACGTAAGGCCGGTAGCACACTCCGCACGACGAACGGCAGCGCCACCAACGTATGCGCTAACGGAATCAGCCAGCGGGATGTGCGTAAATTTAAGGGCGGTTCATCCAAGGCGATGATGAATCCAAAGCCGAGCGTGACCGCGCTTGTCGCCAGTGGCAGCATAAACACAGGGTCTAGTATGCGCGTTAACCACCCACGCGGGGCTGCCAATAGATACGATGCGATTACGCCCAGCCCGACGCCCAAAATTGTTGTTAGCGCGGCGAAGATGAGCGAATAACGCACCGCCACCAATGGCGGCACAAATAGCACCGACCGCTGGGATGTTTGGGCTAGCAGCACGTAGTAGCGACCACTCAAACCGCCGCCGACACTCACGGATTGCACCACCAACGCCGCCAACGGTGCCAGGATCAAGACCGCCATCACCAGCAGATTGCTGACCACCAGCAGCCAGTCTCGCCACCCGTAGGGAACGTGGGCGACGGTCCCGCTCGCTTGCAACTGCGCCCCACTCCCCCGGCGTTGTAAGCGTGTATAGAGTACCATCATCAACCCCATGACGCCGATCTGTACGAGGGATAAGGCGGCTGCCGTTGGGAGGTCGAATAGACTTGTGACCTGTCGATAAATTTCTACTTCCAGGGTGGCGTAGCGCAGGCCGCCCAGGATCAGGATTACGCCGAAGCTGGTAAAGGTGAAGATGTAGACGAGCAAGGCCGCCGCCGTGATCGCTGGGCGTAAGGTGGGCAGATAGACATCACGCCATAGCCGCCAGGTATCGGCCCCAAGCACGCGGGCCGCCTGTGGGATGTGTGCCGGTTGATTGGCCCAATATCCGGCAATGATGCGTAACGCGATGGCGTAGTTATAAAACACATGCGCCACGAAAATCAGGGCGAGGGAGCGTTCGAGCCGAACGGGGGCCGTTTCTAGCGTAAATAGGGCAATCAGCAGGCGGTTGATCACGCCATCTCCGCCTAATAAGGCGGTGAAGGCGGCGGCGACAACCACGGTCGGCAGCACAAACGGTAATGTGCTTACGGACAGTAGCACGCCCTTACCCCAAAATTTATAGTGGGTAAAAACGTAGGCTCCGGGCAAGGCTAGGCCGACGGTCAATACGGTAGATACGGCGGCCTGCCAGACGGTAAACCATAGCGTTTCTCGGAAGTAGGCCGATGTCGCTACGGTGGCAAAGCCGCTGAAATCTGGTTGCCCGTTTGGGAATAGACTCACGGCTAAAATGGACCCCAGCGGATAAAAGAAAAAGATCGCTAAAAACAAAAGCGGCACGAGCAATAGCCCGTACCGCATCAGTCGGCCAATCACCGTAAAACGGCCTCTGTCCAGGCTTGAACCCACTCGCGCCGGTTTTTGTCGATCTGATCGTATGTTATCTCGACTGGATTTTCGGCAATTTGGGCGTAGTCGGTAAAGGCATCGGGTAGGGTTGCGTTCTGGTTGACGGGGAACACGAACATATTTAGCGGCATATCTTGCTGGAACGGCTCGCTCAGCAGAAAGTCGATAAACGCTTGGGCGGCGGCTTCGTTGTCGGTGCCGCGCAAAATCCCGGCGAACTCGATTTGCCGGAAGGCCATTTCATCGGCAACAATCGCGCCGGTGGGAGCTTCGTCTAACGGTTCTTCTGCGAAAATCACTTCGGCGGGTGGGCTGCTGGCATAACTAACGACTAAGGGACGGTTTCCGCCGGCGAGTGTGAACTCGCTGTAGTAGGCGGTGGTCCAGTCCTCAACAACCAACACATCGTTTGCGACTAGATCGGCCCAGTAATCGAGATAGGTATAATCGCCGTCATCACCGAAGGTTACGATGGTGGTTAATAAGAAAGCCAGTCCTGGTGACGATGAGGCTGGATTCTGAACGACGAGCAGGCCCTCGTAGAGTGGGTCGGTTAACTGGGCCAGGGAATCCGGTAGGGGGATGTCATTGGTGTCGAAGTAGGCTTGATCGTAGTTGAGGGCGACATCGCCGTAGTTAATGGGGGTGACGCGGTGATCGGCATCGACGATGAAGGCTTCATCTACCGTGTCTAATTGTTCGGAGGTATATGGGATGAATAAATCTTCGGCTAGTGCGCGGCTTAGAAAGGTGTTATCGACGCCATAGATGACATCACCTAGGGGGTTGTTCTTGCTCAGGATGACCTGGTTAAGCATCGTCCCGGTATCGCCGGCGCGTAAAATTTCGACTGTCATGCCGGTTTCGGCCTCAAACGTCGTCATCACATCCTCACTGAAGGCGAAGCTATCGTGCGAGATGACACGGAGCGTTACGCCGTCGAATGGCAGATCGCTATTTTGTGCGCCCACGGGGGCGATTGCCGCCAACAGTAAAACTATGGTGAAGAGCTGTCGTAACATTGATCAGAATCCTTAGGAATTACGAGATTAGGTGTTGGCGTAGGGCAATAAAAAAGCCATCCACACGCCAAGAACGCAGGATGGCTGAATCGTCTCTTATTCACTCCCTACGCCGGCATAACCCGGATCAGGTTCTTAGGGTCGGTGCGGCGCTACGCACCCTCTCAGCCCGTTTGCACAGGCTCCCCTGAATATTCAGGTTTATGATTTGTATGGTAGAGTGCGGCCCGGTATGAATCAAGGGGCAGATGTAACGACTCAGGTAGAGATTAGGGTTTCACCTCACACCTCATCACTTTTTCCAGAAAAAATGGATAAAAGGCGTCCATTTTGTCATCCAAGGGGTGAAGCCGCTGAGCAGTTACGGGCAGGTTAACTATCCTGCTTTATCGCTGCGACGTGCGTCGCGTTGTTCAGCCGGGTGTTCTAGGTAATATCCTCGGAAAAATGCGCGGGCTGGGCCACGGTTCATATACCAGACGTTATATAACGTCACGACTAGGATCGGTAATACGACCCCACCCTGGCAGATCGAGAAGATTGGAGGGGTGGGTACAATTGCGCCGGATTGTTGTAAGAATTGGTTATCGCGGTAGGTGCGGTACATCCATAGGCCGCCGAACCACAACGGCATCAGGACGACTGCCCCGGTATAGATGAGGCGCATTTGGGGGGGCTTCCCGTGCCAGGTGAGGCTGGCGACAATCAAAAACGCGAGCGCACCGATTCCCCACAAGGCGAGTTCCCATGGCATGACGGATACAAACCCCATGCCGCCACCGATAAAGGTGGTGCCATCGCCACCGATGATGACTTCGGATGATCGGGTGTTGGCTTGTAATCGTAGGGTGAAGCCGACAAATATGAACGGCAACAGCACGTATAGGACGATGCCGAGTGCAATTGCTAGAACAATGCCGAGTGTACGCGGTGGGGTTTTAGGGATGTTGGGCATAGTTAGGAAACCTCTTGTGGTCATAGGTTTGTAATGAGATAAAAATTTTCAGGTTAGCGTTATGCTTATTACTTATGGTATATTAGGGAAAGGTAAAACTGTGCAAATGACAGCTTATGAATGTAGAGTATAAACATGAATTTACAAGACAGGATTAACCAGCTTTACGCGACATTGAAACACTACATCGTAGATACACCCGTTATCTTGTTACATCCACAGAGTCGCTATCGGTCTGTATTGGTAGCGAAAATGTTGGGTGATCTCGACATGACGTTAGTTTACTATGCGATGGGGCCGGATGATTTGAATCTGCAATCGCTCATCTACCGTATGACGCATGACATCGCTAATCAACATCCAACTTTTGGGCGTCATATCAATATGTTGCCTGGTAATGTTTTTGATAACACTAATGCGAACTTTGAGATCATTTTGGGGGCTTTCTCGAAGGACTTAGCGGAGGTGTCGGATGAGACGTTCGTTTTTATTCTGGATGAGTACGACCGGGCCGATAGTGCCGACGACATTCAAAAGTTTGTTGAGCATCTTGTGGATGCGATGCCAGCCAATTGTCGTTTGATCTTGAATGGTCGGACGCTGCCGCGTCTGCCGTGGGTGGCGCTGGTTGCTAAGGAAAAGGCGGCGTTACTCAAGGATGAAGAACGTCTTAACGAGAATTTCTACGATCTCACGTTACAGGGGTCGCATGATCTTGAAGTGTACGCGCTTGGTCCTGGTTATGTTTTGTTGGATGGGGAGATCATAGAAAACTGGGAAGGACATTTACCCCGGTTATTGTTCTTTTTTGTGTTAGATAAACCGGTTGTTACGCGCTCGGAAATTTGCCAGGCGTTCTGGCCGGAGCTAAACAGCGACCAGGCGGTTAATGTTTTTCATGTGACGAAGCGACGTCTGCATAAGGCGATGGATATGGATGTGCTGGTGCATGATGACGGTTATTACCGGATCAACCCGGTGTTGGGGCTTCGGTACGATTTGATGAAATTCGTGACGGTGCTGATGGAAAGTCGTGATGCATCGTTAGATATGAAAACACGTATGAAAGCATGGAACGAAATTATTCAGATGTATCATGGGCCGTTCTTGCAGGGGCATCAGGATAGCTGGATCGAACAACGTCGTGGCGAATATCAACATGGCTATCTGGAGGCTATCACGAATTTGGCGAAGGAACGGTTGGCGCAAGGGCGCTACGAACACGCTTTGAGCCTTTTTCAAAAAGCCCTTGCGGAGAATAATACGCTTCAGGATGTTCATCGTGAGGTGATGAAACTGTATGCTAGTATGGGGCGGCGGTCGGAGGCGGCAGCGCATTATCAGGCGTTGCAAGATGATGAGGCGCTTCATATCGACCCGCAAACCCAGGTTGTTTACGATGAGATCATGTCTTAAGTGAGTGAAAGAGCCGAATGGGTGTCCGTTCGGCTTGGCTGTGCCCCCGGCAGGATTCGAACCTGCGACCTAATGATTAGAAGTCATTTGCTCTATCCCCTGAGCTACGGAAGCGTATCTGATTACAGTATACGAACTTTCTCGAAGGGCTTCAATACCACAATAACGCGCTGGAACCTATCACATTTAGGTTTGTGTGGGCTTTGCCTATCCCCCCCAGGGCTACTGCAAACCCTTTGAACCCGTATTTTCGGACGTAAAGCGTGCCAAGTGATAAGTTTTTGTTCACTTTTTGAAACAAATGACGAGTTTGGGCAGCGCCCAATAGTCAGCGATGTCACTTTGCAAAAGCTCTATCGCCCATCCGGTTAGCATTGTACCCCGGTTTGGCATCGGGTATAATTAAAGAAGAGAAGGTAGACAATATACGCGAAAAAAACATCTGTGGGGCATGTTCATTTGCCCCTGTTTTCTTGTTAGATGACCTGTGCATTGCAGGTACTTTCATCCGTACTTGAATGATTGAGAGGAACCCTATGGCGGACAAGGAAAAAATCCCTGTGACCGAGAAAATCTACGACGAGCAGAGCATTGAGCATCTTAGTCCAATGGAGCATATTCGGCGTCGGCCTGGTATGTATGTGGGTGGGACTGACCTACGCGCTTTACATCACTTGATTTATGAAGTGGTTGATAATTCGGTGGACGAAGCTCTTGCTGGCTACTGTAACCACATTATTGTTACGCTTCAGCCTGGCGGTGTGGTTTCTGTGGAGGATGACGGGCGCGGTATCCCGGTTGGTAAACATAAATCGGGACAGTCTGCTTTAGAAGTTGTGATGACTCAGGTTGGTGCTGGGGGTAAGTTTGATAACGACGCTTACAAAGTCAGTGGGGGGTTACATGGTGTTGGTGTTTCGGCTGTAAATGCGCTTTCGGCGCATTTGACGGCACAGGTGGCGCGTGATGGGAAGGTGTGGGAGCAAAATTACCAGGGGGGCACACCGGTTGACGACATCCACCAGATTGGGGATATGAAGGCCGGGCAGCGGACGGGCACGAAGATCACGTTCCAGCCAGATTTTGGTGTGATGGACGAGAATGAGTTCAATTATGATACGCTGGCGAAACGCTTCCGGGAGATGGCGTTTGTAACTCGTCGGGTGACGATTACGTTACGCGATGAGCGTATGCAACCGTTCCCACAGGAGATTTCTTATTATTTTGAGGGTGGGCTGCGGTCGTTTGTGCAATATCTAAATCGCAACCGAGATACGCTTCATACGCCGATTCATGCGGAGCGCGACATCGACATTGAGGGCAAAAAAGAGCGGTATGCGGTTAGTGTGGAGGTTGCCTTTCAGTATACGGATGCGGCGACGGTGACGGAGTTGGCTTTCGCCAATACGATTAACACGCCGGATGGGGGTACGCATCTGACTGGCTTGCGGAGCGCGATTACGGGGGCGATTAATCGTTTTTCGCGTAAAAACGGTTATCTGAAGGAGAAGGATAACAATTTCTCCGGTAATGATACGCTTGAGGGGATCACGGCGATTGTGAGTGTTAAACACCCTGACCCGCAGTTTGAGAGCCAGACGAAAGTCAAGCTGATGAACCCGGAGATGCAGGGGGCGGTTTCTCAGGTGATTACTGAGGTGCTGAATGAGTTTTTGGAAACCAACTCGCGTGAAGCGCGTAAGATCATTGACAAATGTATGACGAGCCAACGCGCCCGTGAAGCTGCGCGGAAGGCTCGCGATCTGGTGCGCAGTGGGCCAAGCCTGCTTTCGTCGTCTACGTTACCCGGTAAATTGGCGGATTGTTCTAAACATGATGAGGACGCCGAGATTTATATTGTGGAGGGTGATAGTGCGGGTGGTACGGCTAAGCAGGGCCGTGATCGTCACTTTCAGGCGATTTTGCCGTTACGGGGTAAAATTCTTAATACGGAGCGTGCGCGTCTGAATAGGATTTTGGACAACAACGAGGTTAAGGCGTTGATCACGGCGTTGGGCACGGGTATTGGTGACGATTTTGACGTGTCTAAGTTGCGTTATGGGCGTGTCATCATCATGACCGACGCGGACGTTGACGGTAGTCATATTCGCACGCTTTTACTGACGTTCTTTTTCCGGCATATGCAACCGCTTATTACGGGTGGGCATTTGTATATTGCTTTGCCGCCGATTTTCCAATTGACAAGCGGTAAAAAGGTAGAGTATATCTATAGCCAGGCGGGGCTTAATGAACAGCAGTTATTGAATAAAAAGCTCAAAGCGTTCAAAAACCCAGACCGGGTTCGTATCCAGCGGTATAAGGGGCTTGGGGAGATGAACGCTACGCAATTATGGGAAACGACGATGGACCCGGAGAACCGGACGTTGCTTCAGGTCAATATTGAGGATGCGGCGGAGGCTGATCGTATCTTTGATATGTTGATGGGGAGTTCAGTTCCGCCACGTCGTAAGTTTATCCAGTCGCACGCTAGGAGCGTTCGTAACCTGGACGTTTGATATATGGTGGGGGGGGCAGTTATTGTATTAGTAGGTCGGATATAATCGCTCTGGCTGGTTCTGGGCGATGCGGCGCAGATAGCCAAACAGCCCGAACCCTGCTAGCAGCGACACGACAAACCCGACCATAAAACCGAGTGGCGTCACTGCGCCGGTGGTGATCGTCAGGTCGTAGAGGCCATAGACCGACAGTGGCAGATAAAGCAGAAGCGATGTCCAGAAGCCGGGCGAATAGCGCCCTTCACCGACTGTGTAGGTGATGTGGAACCAGGCGTTAGCGTGAACCGTGAGTAGTAGAAACAACGTCAGCGCGTTGAAGTCGAAAGCACTGATGAGGAAGGCTTGTAACACTAGTGGGATCGCTGATGAGCCGTTGATGATGAAGGCGCGTTGGCGCGTCAGTGGGAAAAAGTCCTCTTTGCTTTTGAAGCAGGTGCGGTTGTACCAGCGCCAGAAGTTGCCGACGAAGTATTCTTCAAATTCGTGTGCCCAGGCGACGGGGATCAGGACCCAGGCGTACCAGTAGGGTTGGGTGAAGAGGGTATCGCCAAAGGCGAGCCAGAGCGCCAGCGCAGAAATGCTTGTCAGCAGGCCCCAGAGTGCGGGCCAGTGGCGGTAAATCCATGGGTCTTGGGTTGCGTGTTGTGTATTGTTCATGGGGTGCCTTTTGTTTGGTCTTGTTCGATGTCCTGGATAATCGCCTCGCATTGGTCTAGCCAGTTGATGTAGGCGCGTTCGGTGGCGATGCCCATTTCTAGTGTTAGTCGCCAGAATATGCGTTTACGGTCCAGGGTGGGGTCCGGGTGTGAGGGGATGGGGATGTTTTCATAGTCTGTGAGGCGTGCTTGGTGCCCGGCCCGTTGCTGGTTGATGTGTGCCAGGATGGTATCGGTATCGAGTTCTCCGGCGAAGAACATTTGGACCAGAAACGGCTCTCGGTAAACGGGTAGCGGTTTTTCGGTGCGTAGCCAGCGTTCGAGTTCGGCGCGTCCGGCAGGGGTGATGTGATAGACCTTGCGATTGGGGCGATGTTGTTGGACTTCGAGCTTTTTTTCTACCCAGCCGGATTTGGTCATGGCGGCGAGGTTTCGGTAAATCTGGGATTGGTCGGCTTGCCAGAAGTGGGCGATGGTATTGTCGAACGCCTGGGTTTTGAGGTCGTAGCCGGTCATGGGGGTGACGGTGAGCAAGCCGAGGATCGCGTGTGAAAGCGACATAAAGTTTCTCCGGTAGTGACGTTTATCATGGTGTGAGGTCACAAATGCCACACGTCATGTAGTGTATATGAACTGTATTATATATGCAAAGTCCTACAAAAGAAAGGTGATCTCATGGTGTCTAAAACGGGGTTGCAGGTTACGGTACCGGAAGAACTAACGGATAAATTCCCGTGGCGGTTTATTGGTATTGCATTTGGCATTTCTTGGACGTGCTGGTTTTTTGTGGCGCTGACGGGGCGTAATATTTTCACGGATTTGGAAGTGGGGATTGTGGCGGTTTTGGGCGGGTTCGGCCCGGCGATTGCGGGTATTATCATGGTATATCGGACGAACGATCAGGCGTTTATCCGTGATTATTGGCGGCGGGTGTTCGATTTCAGGCGTATTGGTGCGATCTGGTTTTTGCCGATTTTGTTTTTATATCCGGCGACGGTGCTATTGACATTTGTGATCACGGGGACGACGTTGGACGCATCGCCACTAATGGCGATGTTGCGTAACCCAGGTGCGTTGGTGACGACGGTGATTTTTGTGTTTATTTTCGGGCCGTTTTCGGAAGAATTGGGGTGGCGTGATTACGCGCTGGATTGGTTACAGGCGCGGTATAGTGCGTTTGTGGCTAGTGTGATATTGGGTGTGATCTGGTGGGCGTGGCATTTGCCGTTAATTGCGGTGTCGGGCTCGTTTCTCAACGAAAACGGGACTGATCCGGTGTTTTTGATGGGGTATTTGTATGTGGTGGTGATCTATTCCGTGTTGTTTACGTGGGTGTATAACAACAATGGTCGTAGTGTGTTGGCGATTATTCTGCTGCATTTCTCGATTAACTTGACGAGTCGTATTTTTGTAATGCCGCCGGAGATTTTCACGTATAACAGCTTTATCTTGATCGGGGTGTTGGGGTTGGTGCTGTGGCGTTACGGCGGAAAGCATTTGGTGCGGGAAGGGCGTAATGAAATACGCCCTCCGGTATAGCTGGGTGGTTAGTCTTTTGGGGTGGTGAGGGGGTTATCGTTATCGGTGGGGGCGTGGGTCCAGGTGAGGTATTCGCGGACTTGCAGGTCGGTATTGCGAATTTTCATGGCGAGGTCGGCGGCGAGGTTGCGCATGAGGCGGTAACCAAGCTGCGGGTAGGAATCGCATAGGCGCATGAGTTTGTCGCGGGGGATGGACACGATCCGAGTGCCGTCGGTGCCGGCTTTGGCGCGGGCGGAGCGTAACCCTTCGTCTACGAGGGAGACTTCGCCGAAGGATTGTCCACGGCGTAGGGTGGCGATGGTTTGCGAGCCGATGGAGGCATCTTTGCCGAGTAGGGCTGGGTTCACCTGGATAGCGACTTCCCCATCGGCAATGATGGATAGTTCGTTGCCGGGGGTATTCTCTTCGAAGATGATGGCGTTGGCTTCGTAGGTTTGTTCTTCTGTGATGGATGCGACAAGTTCAAGCTGTGTATTGGTGAACTCGTAGAAGATGTCTGCTTGTTTTAGGACAACAACGGACATGGTGTTTCTCTCCTGGGGTATAAGTCTTGATAGTGTTTATTGAGGGGATTTTAGCATAGTTCGGTATGGCTTGCGATTTTTATTTTGAGTGTGACGCCCGCTGAGGGATAAATCCCATGTCTATAGGTGAATTTGCACTTACAGGGTAACTACTCAGCCCTCACCCCAACCCCTCTCCCACAGCTTTGCGGGGAGAGGGGGATTTAGGGGGTGAGGGCGGGTGCGATACCGTAAGATGTGTTTAGTACCTGAGTAGTTACCTTACAGGACAGTTCGTAGCAGTGACGGTTTGTAGCGGGAGGGCGCGAT
>DAOTUA010000058.1:0-6010 GCA_034437355.1 Anaerolineae bacterium
GTTATGTACCACTTAAACCCCTCCCTCCCGCCGCTAAAGCGGCGATAGTGGGGGAGGGGTGGCGCTTTAGCGCCGGGGTGGGGGGCAGGCTGAGCAGTTACGTTTTTTCTCAACTTGTAACTACTCAGGGACTCCGCTTGAACACACCTAGATCACAGCAGGGTGAACATGGCCGAAGGTGTCGCTTTAGCGCCGAGGTAGGGGGGCAAGCTGAGCAGTTACATCAGACATTATAAATAAGATTCAGTATAGAAAGTATGAAAAATCGGTATAATCTCCGGGTCATGGCTCGTCTATACGATGATGGATATGAAAGGGTGAGGCGCAATGCAAAAAATATTCGATAGATATGATTATGACCCTCAAAATGTGATCGGTATCGGTGGTATGGGCACCGTCTACCGGGGGAGCGATACCCATGAAGGGCACCAGCCAGTTGCCATCAAATACTTAAAGCCGGAGGTTATCAAGGATAACCCGCAGATTATCGACCGTTTCCGCCAAGAGGGGGAGGCGCTCCGCGAGTTAAACCATCCCAACATCGTGAAAATGCTGGAAGCCGGCTCTTGTGATAACAATCACTATCTTGTGATGGAGTATATCTCCGGTGGCAGCCTGCGCGACCTGCTCAACGAGCAACCGCAGCTCTCCGTCCAGCGTATTCTCTATATCGCATTGGACCTCGCCGATGCCCTCACCCGCGCTCACCGGCTAAACATCCTGCACCGCGACATTAAACCGGGCAACGTGTTACTTGCCGACGACGGCACCCCCTACCTGACTGATTTCGGGGTGGCTCGTACCCATGCCTCGGACATGACGCAGGACGGACAACTGGTCGGTACGCTGGCCTACATCAGCCCAGAATCGATTACCGGCGGGGTGGTCGATGAACGCCATGATATTTGGGCCTTCGGCGTGATGTTATTCGAGATGCTCGTTGGGCGGCGGCCTTTTCAAAGTGAAGCAGTCGGATCGCTCATCGCGGAGATCACCAACCAACCCCTGCCGGACCTGGAGAAACTACGCCCGGATGTGCCCGTCGCGCTTATCGACCTGATTTACCGGATGCTAGATCGCAACCTGGATACCCGTATCCGTAGTGTGCGGCAAGTGGGCCTAGAACTGGAACGTATCATTCATAGCGACGGCGACGATATGCCTGTGGCCCTATTGCCCACTATTGCCGCCGATCGTTTTCGGTCCACCAGCATGGAGCGCGTAGTAGATGCCAACGCCACCATCACCACCCCGTCGCTGGTATCAAATCGCCCGGTGGGGCTGGTTAATGTATCGGCGCAATCGACGCCGTTTGTGGGTCGCATCCAAGAGGTAGAAGCGGTTAGCGCCCTATTGCGAGACAATAACGTCCGCCTGGTATCGCTGGTTGGGCCGGGGGGGACCGGCAAAACGCGCATTAGTTTAGCTGTCGCGGAAGAAGTCAAAAACGACTTTCCCGATGGTGTGTACTTTGTACCGTTGGCCTCCGTAGACCGCCCAGAGCGCGTCCCCACCCGGATCGCGGAGGTGCTTGGGTTCCAATTTAGCGGCGGCGATGACCCCATGGAAGAAATGATGGCCTTCATGCGAGATAAAACTGCCCTGGTCATCCTCGATAACATGGAACATCTCGTCCATGGTGCGCAACTGTTGGCCCAACATATAGAAATGGCCCCGTTCGTGAAGGTGCTAGCCACCAGCCGCGAACGCTTGCGCCTGCGCGGGGAAAACGTCTATGAAGTCGATAGTATGCTCATCCCCGAAGATGATACCCCCCACACACCAGATGCGCTGCTGAACTACCCATCGGTACAGCTATTTATGAGCAGCGCCAAACGGATCGCACCCGCTTTTGAACTGACACCAGAAACAGCGCCACCCGTAGCTCGCATTATCCAACTGGTACATGGGATGCCGTTGGGGATCGAACTGGCGGCGGGCTGGCTAGAAATGCTCCCGGTCGATGAAATTGTCACCGAGATCGAAAATAGCCTGGACTTCTTAGAAACTGACCTGCGCGACATGCCCGAACGACATCGCAGTATCCGGGCAGTCTTTGATTATTCCTGGAACTTGATGGACCAGGCCGAACGCGACACGTTCATGAAGTTGGCGATCTTCCGGGGTGGCTTCGACCGTAGCGCCGCCCGCCAAATTATCGGCGCGTCGTTGCGCACCCTGACCGGCCTGGTCAACAAGTCGCTGCTGTTCCGCCAACCGAACGGACGTTACACCGTCGCTAAACTTTCGCGGCAGTACGCCCAGGAACAATTCGATCAGCAAGCGACCGATGCCTATCAACTCTACGAAAAATATGTCGAGTTCTACACCGACTTTCTCGAAAAGCTGAATCCGTTGTTCGGCAGTAAACGCGATTTACAAGCGATGAATACCATAGATAACGAGATAGAGAATGTGCGCTACGCGCTCACACTATCAACACAGCATACGATGTTGGACCAGTTGGAACGGATCACGCTCCCGCTTAGCCAATATTACCTTTCGCGGAGCCTGCTCTTAGAGGCGATCAGCAATTATGAAGAAATTCTTGCCACACTTGCGGATACCGGACAGGCCGACACCTACGCCTATTGGCAGATACAAGCCCTGCTTACGACCGTGCTTGGGCGGCAGGGCAACTACATTCGCTCCGAACAGGTTGCGCAGCAGGTCCTCACTTACATGCGTGAAAACAACATGACCCACGAAAAACCATCAGAAAACTTTATACTGCCCTACACGCTCAACGCGCTCGCCTACGCTAATATGATGCTCGGTGAGTACGACAAGGGCCGCCAGAACACCCACGACGCGCTAAACCTGTCGGAAAACTTGGACGAGAAATATGACTTTGTCCGCGCAATAGCTATGGGGAACCTTGGCTATCTGGAATACCTCGCGGGTAATCTACGCGAAGCCAAGCGCATCTCCGAAGAACTTTCTCAGGTGTATTACTCGCTGGATAAATCTCCGATAGGCTATGCTTTCGGGCAAAATAACCTGGGTGAGATCACGCTGGCGCTTGGTGATGTTGAACGGGCACAGCAACTATTCCAACGAGCTTACGACACGTTTAAATCTTTCCGTCACAAGCGTGGGATGGCCTTCAGCGCCAACAACTTAGCCGGGTGTTACACAGCAAGCGGGGCATACGACGAGGCCAATAAGCTCTACAAGAAGGCGTATCGGCTTAATAAAGAAACCGGGGACCGCGCCGGGTTAGGTCATTCGCTTAGCGCGATGGCGAATATGGCGCTTTTCGAGGGGGATTGGCAACAGGCTTATGAGTATTACCGTAAAGCAATGGACCTACGTAAAGAGATTGGCGACCGCCTGGGCTATGCGCGGAACCTGACCGAAGCGGGCACGATGCTATATATGCTAGGGCGTGTCGATCAAGCTCGCCCATATTATGAAGAAGCCAGCGAGATCGCCGAACAGCTTGATAGCGATATGCTGCGATCTTTTGTTGCGGTCGGGCGCGGTGGGCTACAGTTGGCCGATGGTGACAACATCCAGGCGATGCACAGCTTCCGCCGGGCAGTGGACGGAGTTGGCGGCCTGAAAGAGGATAACACCCCCGCCCGGCTAGTGATGATGTCTATGCTTTGGTTTGTATACGAACGTGGCCTGGATGAGGCCGCCGCTAAACTGATCGGGTTTCTGTGGCATCACGTCAATCAGGCATCTACAGCCGGGCCCGATCACCTACCGACACTGGATAAAATCCGCCAAGACCTGAAAACTCGGATGGGACCCGCCTACGAAGCTGCCTATCAACAGGGTGTACAGATGCCGCTGTCGGCCTTGATGGACACGCTGCTATCGCCCTAAGCATCGATCAACAGCGGCACATTGTGTTGCCAGGCGCGGTGCAACGCCCGGAAGTACCGTTTTAGCTCGCGGATGCTGGTATCGTCCAGGTCCGCATCTGGGCTAAATTGGAACGGGTAGCGCGTGGCGGCATCTGCCGTGGGGGGCGTTAGCTTGTATAGCTCTGGGGCCTCCAGGTTACGCGGGATCGCCCCAAAAAACAGCATCAACACCACTGCCCGCGCTGGCGAAATGTGCCCCCCCATAAACAACAGGTAGAACACATTATCCCCACTAACGGCGATCTCTCCCAGGCGGCGGCGGGGGGTCTTGCCAGACTCAAAGTAATTGCCCGTCTCGCGTATCTGCTGCACATCGGCGCTATGTTGGTTGATTTCGCGCAGGTTCTCGCCCAACAGCGTCCAGATCAGCGGGGCCTCGTGCGGCTGCGGGAGCTGCAACAGTAGCCAGCGTTCGGCGTGGTCGCTGATGGGATAGCGCACCCGCCCAAAGCACCCGAACGGCTCGCCCGTGATATTCGCGGGACATTTCTGGCAGTGATGGCCTAGATCGTCCAGGTCGGCGGCGGCGCGTAGCAGGTCTTTTACCAGGATGGTCTGGTTTTCTTCTGTGCCATCTGGCGTGTTACGGGTGAACTCGAAGCCCATCTTATCAACACGCCGGTTATCACCTGCATCGCGGTACAGCTTGATGATGCGCTCGGCCTGATCGCGCCCTTTCAGCCGTCCCAGGATGCCCGGTGTCGTCAGATGTTGTTTGGGCGTGCAGCCGTAGTCGATCACATAATCTACTGCCATAATCTAAGCTCGGCGGGAGAGAGCTATCTAAGATAGCGCCCCTGTGCCGTTAGCCTTCGCCCTCCTCGGTGGTGGCTTCTTCTGTGGCAGGGGCGGGTTCGGTTGGGGTGGGGGATAGTTGCACATCTTCGAGCGAAACCGGGTCGCCTAAGAACTCGTATTGCGTCACGTCTTCCGGCCCGAACCCGTTTTCAAAGATGCGTAACCCGGCACACCCCCCTTGGAGTTCTGCGGAGCTAGAGAGAACCCAGCCGAAGCCACTGCGGAAATCGATCCGGTACCAGTCGCCAGTTTCGGTCGTGCCTTTGAGGTTCGTCACCTCATCGTCAAATACGGACCCGACAATCGGGTAATCTAACGCGGCCCCACTACGGACATTGATACGCACATCGTCCGGTGTCGTCAGCGTAGCGGAGCAGCCATCTAAACCGGAATCTAGCTGATCGAAGTTATCTGCTCGCACCACATCGCTAATTGTGCCGTCAACTTCGGCACGGATGCCGAACTCTGCTGGGACCTCGGCGCTAGCCGTTTCTTTCTCCGCGCCGACCACGCCTTCACTAACCAGCATGGACGAGCGCCCATCGTTTTCTACGCGCACGTCGAACACCGTCCCACGAGCTACCAGGTTGACGCCCGGTGTCTGTACATCGTAATTCGACCCAGAATCTAGCACGCGATTGAAACGTTGGCGGGTCTGCCCGGCTAAGACGCTAACCGATAGCGTGAACGTGTCGGTATTGCCGCTAAACGCTTCGATGCGATATTCGGTGCTTGGTTCCAGGGTGGTATCGACCCCATCCTGAAAGAACGTGATGAGGGCTTGCCCGGTTTCATCCGTGCGGATGCTATCCCCCACGCCGACGATAGCTTCCACGCTAACCGGTATCCACTGGTCGGTATTAACGCGCTGGACTTCCACCACGCCAGATTGAACCGTCATCACAGCGGCTAAGTTGTTTTGTGCGCTAGCCACGAGTGTAAGCGCAAGTATAGCGATTGTGATAAATATTGCCTTGAATTTCATAGCAGTTTCTCCTGCCCTATTGTACAGCGAAGGCTTACATTGACTTTACTTGCACTTATTTTAGCGCACAGCTTTTGTAATGTACCGTAATAAAATGTTAAAAGATCGCTTGATCGATACCATATTCTAAGCCATATTGACCGGTATTCAAAGCAAAACAGTAACTGCGGCAGGGTAATCGTATTAAATTTTTCTAGGCGCTGTTGAGTAACTGCTCAGCTTGCCCCCCACCCCGGCGCTAAAGCGCCACCCCTCCCCCACCATCGCCGCTTTAGCGGCGGGAGGGAGGGGTTTTATCACCTTCGGCCATGTTCACCCTGCTCTGATCGGGGTGTGTTCAAGCGAAGGAACT
>DAOTUA010000059.1:0-7689 GCA_034437355.1 Anaerolineae bacterium
GGGAGGGGCGTCTCGGTGGTGGGATCGTACAGCCCGGCGATCACACGATACACACGCTGCTGATCGACCAACGCGCCACCCGGCACCGGGACCACGAAACGTTCGGCCCAGGTTTGGCCCGGTTGCCAGTCGGTAGAACGTAACGTCCCGGTGCCGGGGTAGCTATCGCGGCGCAGCCAGTCGCCTTCTACACCGTGGACGTAAGTTAGCAAGTCGGTATCGGTCGGGCGAAGTGCCCGCCAGTGGAGCGTAACGTAAAAGTGCGTGTGCGGTGCGGTTCCGTCGGTGCTGATCTCGGCGTCGAGTAGTTCGGCAGCATCGGCATAAGTATAAAGCGGCGGCCCTTCCGCCCGCGATGGGGTCGGATGAAAAGCCGGGAAGTAGTATCCTATCAGGCTGAAGCCCATCAGCCACACCATGACCAGCGCCACTGCTTGCGCCACCCAAGGCAATATCCGGTGCGGCACCCAGGCCGATACCCCCCACGCGATCAGCGCGGCCCATCCCACCACCGCCACCAGCGCAAACCGCCCCTGATTACCCGAGTAAACGGTGCTGGTGTAGTAGAAGATCATCGGTAACCAGATCAGCGTGTACGCTAGCAGCGTCACATTCAGCCGAATTTGCACCGGGTCGCTTTGTCGGTGGCGTAACCAGCGGCCCAACCGCCACAGCAGCCCCGCCCCACCGACGATCACCAGCAGGTCAAACGGGCGATAGGCCCACTGTGGCAGGCCAATCGCCCCGCTACCGAACCGCGCCCACACCGACCGATACACGAACGGCACTCGCTCTAGCCCGACCTGCCACGGGAACCATGTCCCATTATCGACCCTTTCGCCGGGCCACGTCTGATACATCGCCCCGATCCCGGTCAGGTCTCCGATCACGATCAGGTTACGGACGTACCACCAACCCGCCCCGACCAGCACCACCCCCCCGATCAGCGGAACGTAGCGCCATAACTTACGGTTCATCAACAGCACCACCACCACATAAAAGCCCAGGACCAATCCGTTAGCCTTAGCGAGCAAGGCCGCCGCCAGCACCGCCCCAAACCCGACCGCCCACCGCCAGGACGGTTCCGCCTGACGCTGCACCCACAGCAGCAGATACAGACTAGCGGTTGCGGCAAACGTCACCAGCACATCATTGGTGATCATCCCAGAAAGATAGGCGAACTGCTGCCAACCGACCAGCACCGCCAGCGCCAACGTCTGCCGGGCGACTAAGCCAGGCCACAGTAAGCGGAACACGGCATAAGCCACGATAACCGTACCCGTACCGATGGCAACGTTTAGCAATCGCATCAGGTGAACGGCGCGGCTGGTTGGGCTAGTATAGGGGAAGCTACGGGTCGCATGGGTAGGTACGTAAGACGTTTTGTTGTCGGTGCCCGGTATCCCAAACGAAAAACCGCTATACGGGTTGACAGTGGTTTCGATCTGCTGGAAGTCGGTATCGTCAATGGCCCACAAGACCGGGGAAACGAGCAGGTAATACAGGGGCGTGTGATGGAACTGCCCGCGCATCTGGCCGGTTTGTGGCGGGAAGGCGTGGTTATCCGCCAGATATTGGGCGTAACGGTAATGTTCGATCTCATCCGGGCCTTCAAAGATCGGGGCCAGGCTGAACATCAGGGCTGCCACTGCAAAAAAACCGATCAATAAACGATGCAAAACAGGCATGAAGCGGGCAAGCTAGCTAACGGACAAACGAGCTTATCCTACTGGTTATATCGCGCTGGGATAAGCCCGAAAATGCCCGGCCTACAACAAAAAAGGCCACAGCCAAAACGCTGTGACCTCCAGTTATATAGGCGGATGCGTTGCGAGAATCAGCCGCCTTTAACCGAGCCAGCCAATAACCCACGCACGAAGTAACGCTGCAACGAGAAGAACACGATCAACGGCAGCGACATCGAAATGAACGCGCCCGCCGTCAGCACATGCCAATCTTGCCCACGAGACCCGACCATCTCCGAGAGGCGGCTAGTGACCACGTAGCGATTGCCTAAGAACACGAGTGCCACAATCAGGTCATTCCACACCCACAAGAACTGGAAGATCGCGAAGGCCGCCAGCGCCGGGACGGACAAGGGGAGGATCAGCCGGATGAAGATCACAAAGTGCGATGCCCCGTCAATGGAGGCCGATTCGATCAACTCTCGCGGTAAGTTGCCGATGTAATTACGCAATAGGAAGATCGCCAACGGCATACCAAAACCGGTATGAGCCAACCACAGCGCCAAGAACGTCCCGTTGATGCCCAGTGAGGTGTAAACCCGCAACATCGGGATCAACGCCAGGTGTAGCGGGACCACCTGCAACCCAACGACGGTCACAAACAGAATCCGCCGTCCGGGGAACTCCATCCACGAGAAGGCATAGGCCGCAAAAGCTGCAATCGAGATCGGGATGATGGTCGCTGGGATGGTAATTGTCAGGCTGTTGAGGAAGGCTGCCCCCATGCCATCGCTGAACAACACGAAATCGTAATTGCTGAGTGTAAACAGTGCCTCGACAATCTCATAGGATAGGTCCACCTCGCCATTGAATGTTTCCGACGCGGTAAACTGATACCCGCCGTCGTCGCTGATCGTCAACGTCCCGACCCCGGTAACTTCGGTGGGTTCGCCGGTCGTCCCTTCGATCAACGCGCCACCGTCGCGGTTGGCTTGGTAACTGATCTCGAATGACTCGCGATCTGGCAGGTTTTCGGGGATGGTGGCGCTAAACTGACCAACAAAATTCCCACGCGGGTTAAAAGCGTACTGCCCGTTATCAAAAACGATGATCTGACCGATACGCGGGACAGTTTCGGCAATGTTGGTTCGGTCTACGGTCAGGGTTTCGGAGATCAGACGCTCGCCGGATAGTTGGTATTCAAATTCAAACGGCGTTTCTTCGATCTCGTCAATATCTGCCACGAAAAAGCCGTCATAGCCCGCGACCGACTCGAAGGCCACATCTGCCGACGGCACCAGCGATATGGTGCCGAACTCGCCAATCGAAACCGGCTCGCCTAACGACTCGATTTCCACCTCGCCCGTTATCGTTTCGACTGTCCCCGTCACCACCTCATACGAGATCTCAGCCGGGGCTTCCAGGGCTTCCGCCACGACCATGTCCGGCTCGAACACGCCGTTAAACCCGTCGGCAGGGGTAAACTCGTAGGTGCTATTCCCGTTAACGCTCAAGGTGCCGATACCCGCAATTGTAACCGGCTCGCCAAACGTTTCGACAAGCACAGTCCCTTCGGTTTCCTGTTCCCGTACCGCCCGAATATCGTAGTTGAGCATATAGGGCAGGTCGTCCGGGCTGATGGTCCCAAAGTCGTTCATGGCGAATAGCGTATAGTCGCCCTCACCATCCAGTTCAACAGCGGCGACCTCCGTGATGGTGACAGTACCGATATTGGGTAGCTCGATAGGTTCACCGAGTGTTTCGACGGTGGCTTGCCCGGTGATCGTGTTCACCGAGAACTCCCCAACCGACGGCATCGGCCATCCGGCGACGGCATCCGCGAGTAGGTCGCTATCTTCAGCCGGGACGGTCAGCGTGCCACCGGGGGCAATGGCATCGTCGTCGTTAGCGGCCACCTCGAACGATAGCCGGCTATCAAAGGATGTTGACCCGGCCACAATAGACCACCACCCGGTTTCACGGATGGCATTGGGGGTACGGAAGGAACTCACAAGCAAGCCCGCCGTTGGGATCGTCCATAGCACCATCAACAGCACGAGCGCGGCCTGCACAAGAATATTGCCGAAGGTGCGCCCTAAAATGATACTGGTCGCAGATGATAGCGTGCCGTCTGGTTTCACTTCTTTTCTGATCGATGCCATTAGCGCATTGCCTCCTCTGCTTGGAACCGACGAATATTCACGACCATAATCGGTAAGACCGCAATCATCAAGATCATCGCCGCCGCGCTACCCCGGCCCACTTGCCCGGCGCTGAACAACTGGCTATACATCTGATTGGCGATCACCTCTGTGCCGAACTGCCCACTGGTCATCACAAAGACGACATCGAATATCTTTAGCACCAGGATGATAATCGTCGTCATAACGACCCCAATTGTGTTGGCCATCTGTGGGATGATGATCCGAAAGAAAACTGTGATCTCATTGGCCCCGTCGATGCGTGCCGCCTCGATGGTTTCATCCGGCACCGCTTTGAGCGCCGCACTCAATAGCACCATCGCGAACCCAGTCTGAATCCAAATCATAATGACCATCAAAAATAGGTTGTTCCAGGGGGCGTTCGTCAGCCATGCTTGCGGGGAGGCCCCAAAAGCGGTGTAGATTGCGTTGAGCAAGCCGATCTGCGTTTGCCCTTCCGGGCGGAAATAATAGATGAAGCGCCAGATCACGCTGGCACCCACAAACGAGATCGCCATTGGCAAGAAGATAATCGCTTTGCCGATGTTCTCCCAGGGCACGCGGTCCGCCAGGATAGCGACGAGTAGGCCGAAAATGGTGCAGAAGGTCGGAACAATCATGATCCACAGCACGTTATTAACGAAAGATTGCAGCATGGCTTCCGACGAGAAGGCCCATTGATAGTTTGCTAGCCCGGCAAACGCGGTCGAATTGCTGTTGAGTAGGCTGAGGTAAAAGGTGTAGATCGTCGGGTAAATCAGGTAGACGAACAAGACGAACAAAGCCGGCCCCACAAATACCCAGGGCAACACGCGCTTGCGTCCCAAGTCGCCCAGGTTATTCTGGGCGATGTAATTCGCACCATAGAAGTAAGCCATCATGCCACCCACACCCAGGATGATGGCCGTGATAGCTTGAATAATCTGCGACATAAAAAAACTCCAGTAGGAATACTATTTATATAAAAAAGAGGCGAGTAACCCCTTGGTTTTTGGATAACCCGCCTCTTTTGTTTCAGCCGATAATGGTCATGCCGGGGGTAAGCTCATCGCTTACTCTAGGCCTTGCCATTCTTCCTCTACTGCCGCGAGAGCTTCTTCTGCGGAGCCACTCTGGACCCACTCAACCGCTTGTGTCCACCAAACACCAGCGCCGATAGCGGCAGGCATATTGTCGGACCCATCGAAGCGGGAGACCGTCGCGGTCGCGAGCAGTTCACCATAGAAGCGGTCGATGTCGGTCGGGTACACTTCCAGGCTTGCGTTCACGTTCGGGGCTACGAAACCACCCTGTGCCGCCCAGATTTCCTGCGCCAGCGGGGTCGCCAGGTATTCCATCAAGGCTGCCGTTGCCGGGTCGTCGTTGAAGGCACCGAACAGGTCACCAGCCGTCAGCAGCGGGCGCTCGGCAATATCGGTGTCAATCGGCGGCAGGTAGAAGGCCCAGGCGTCGCCGTCCTCGGCAATCTCGGTCCCATCCGGGAAGAAGCCGGGGATGAAACTAGCCTGACGGTGCATGTAGCACTCTGGGTCATCACCAAACAAGCCGGAGGGGGAGTCGCCAAACGGTGTGGTCAAGATAGCGTCGGTGCCACCACTCACATAGTCGTCGTTCAGCATGATCTCGCCAACGACATTCAGCGCGTTAACCACTGCCGGGTCGTCGAACGGAATCTCATTAGAAACCCATGCGTCGTAGGTTTCGGCGGGGGCGGTACGCAGCATCACGTCCTCAACCCAGTCGGTGACGACCCAACCGGTCGCGCCAGCGGATTCGATGCCGATGCACCAGGGGGTCGCGCCGTCCTCTACAATCAAGTCGGAGAGTTCCAGCATTTCGTCCCAGGTTTCCGGGATCTCGTAACCGGCATCAAAGAAGTTATCCGGGCTGAACCATACCAGGCTCTTGACGTTGGCACGGTAGACCACATTCTTCACTTCGCCATCGGTCCCACGCGACAGTTCAATCCAGCCTTGGTCGTAGTTTTCCTCAACATAGCTGAGCAACTCGTCGGACAGGGGCACCATGTTGTCGGACAGATCGCGCATCAAACCCGGCTGCGGGAAAGCGGCGATGTCTGGGGCGTCGTTACCATCGACGCGCACGCGAACCAACGATTCAAAGTCACCGGACCCTTCATATACTACGTCGATGCCGGTGGCTTCTTCAAAGGGGGCCATTGCCGCGTTGAAGCGGGCCGCGTCTGTGTCTACGAAGGCACCAAAGACGGTCACTTCTTCGCCGGCCATGTCCATACCCTCGAAGCTGTCGAGGCTATCCCAGCTAAATTCCGGGTTGTCGTCTGGTGTCGGCATGAAAACGTCGCTCTGCGCACCCGTTGGGACGGCAAGCAAGGTCGCCAACACAAATACGAGCATTACGCCAAAATACTTTTTAAGCATATACAGTACACTCCTAAGTGTGAATAAATTTAAACGTGTCAGGCAGAAAAACGTTGTTTCTGCTCTGTTGATCAAACTATAACGGATCGGTAAAGGCGTTGCAACTCATTTCGGGCTTATTTTGGAACCGGTTTCAAAGATTCTTATGTGTTTTATATATAGTTTAAGACACTGTTTTTTTGTGGGATTTCGACAATGCGTTTTGCGCTTGAATTTGTAATTAGCCCTAGCCAAAACATGAGTGAAGCGTGAGAGAAACCCGGCCTATTGTTCTTCTCGTCCCAGGTAAGCCTCAATCACAACGGGGTCACGTTTAACGGTGTCGGTCTTGCCAGAGGCGATAATCCGCCCAAAGTTGAGGACATAAACGCTATCGCACACCTGCCCGATCAAGTTCATGTCGTGTTCGATGACCAGTACGGTTTGCCCCTCATCGCGCAGCCGGATGATCTGTTCGCCCAGTTCGTGTGTTTCACGCGGGTTCATCCCGGCGGTCGGTTCGTCTAGCAGGATCAGTTGCGGGTCGGTGGCTAAGGCGCGTGCCATTTCTAGGCGGCGTTGGTCCCCATAGGGCAGGTTGCGGGCTGGGTAACCGGCAGCATGAGACAGGTTAAACCGGGCTAGTAGCGCGTCGGCACGTTCGGTAAAGCGTTTTTCTTCTTGTCGGAACGCGGGCGAATAGACCATCGCGCCCAGGAATGTGGCTTGCCCGCGCCCGTGCTGCCCGATCAACAGGTTTTCGCGGGCGGTCATCTCCTCAAAAAGACGGATGTTCTGATAAGTGCGGGCGATGCCAAGCCGGGTAATTTCGTGGGGGGCGGCATTGTGGATCGGGTGCCCGTCGAAGATGACCTGGCCGGTGGTCGGGTGGTCTAAACCGCTGATGCAGTTGATCAGCGTGGTTTTGCCAGCCCCGTTCGGGCCGATTAGCCCGGTGATCTGCCCGGCGGGGACGAACATTTGCACGTCGCTCAATGCCTGTAACCCGCCGAAATTCCGCGATACTTTATCGAGTTCTAGCATAGCTGTACCTGTCTGGATTGGTTGTCCGATGTAAGCATACCAACCGCGCCGCCTATCCGCAAATATAACCGGTGTGTGGGCAGGGCAATCGCACCAAAACTGAATCGACGTCGAAAGCGCATCATATCTTGTTGAAACGTATAGCAGGGGCTTTGCCCCCACCACCCCCA
This sequence comes from Anaerolineae bacterium, assembly GCA_034437355.1. GTDB lineage: Bacteria > Chloroflexota > Anaerolineae > Aggregatilineales > Phototrophicaceae > DAOTTY01. The sequence continues at coordinate 7,482 of DAOTUA010000059.1, forward strand.
CAAGGATTTAGTAATCCTTGGACCAGCAGTTTTTGGCGTTTTGCGCCAAAAAGAGTAAGTTTTGGTCAATCTTTTTAAACAGATTGGCGTAACGACTCAGGTAGCCTGCTTGAATCCCCCACCCATCCCACTAGGCATCAAGTTAAGGCAAATGCGTGGCGTTTGGCCCTCACCCTCGGTCCCTCTCCCACAAGGGGCTAAGCATTAC
>DAOTUA010000060.1:0-6084 GCA_034437355.1 Anaerolineae bacterium
TGGTCAATCTTTTTCAAAAGATTGGCAGGGTTTGGGATGCAATCCCAAGCTATGCCACTAGAAAAATTTGATGCGATTAACCTGACCGCTATCCTCTAAGGGTAGACAGGCCATGTACCCTGCGATATAATTTTTCATTCGTGTATAAATGAGGACACACACATGAAAGTTTCAACATCAGTCAAGAAACGGTGTCCCAAGTGTAAGATCGTCAAGCGCAAAGGCCGCGTTATGGTGATCTGCGAAAACCCGAAGCACAAGCAGCGCCAGGGTTAAGGGCACATACAAAAGCAAGGACATGAGGACAGTTCATGGCGCGTATTGAAGGTGTAGATATTCCGCGTAATAAGCGCGTGGTTATATCTCTAACATACATTTATGGCGTCGGTAAAACGACCAGCCAGAAGATATTAGAAGCGGCAAACGTAGACCCAAACAGCCGTGTAAAAGACCTTTCGGAAAGCGAAGTACAACGCATCCGCGATCAGGTTCAGAATTATACGGTTGAGGGGGACTTACGCCGCCAGGTGACGCTTAATATCAAGCGTCTTTCCGAAATTGGGAGTTATCGCGGGCTACGGCACCGCCGTAACTTGCCTGTGCGCGGGCAGCGCACACGCACCAACGCTCGAACACGTCGCGGACCGCGTAAAACGGTGCCGGGGCGCGGTCGTCGTCGCGGTAAGTAACTAGGCGGCTCGTGCCGCATCCGCAACTGAGAATGGGTGTACGGTGGGTAGATGCTCACACAGTATTACACTAGGGGCCGGCTCCCGGCTGCCAAGCGATACATACCATTTTCAGCATAACAGCCGACAGCCCAACCGCAGGTGACCTGAGCCTGCGGTTTTTGACCGCCCGTTGGCAAGGGCTGTTTCGTTTGATCTAACAGGTAGATTGCGATGTTTTGTTAACTTGCTGCCGTTAGCTGGCAGTTACAACATACGGAGAAAGTATGGCTCGTCAAAAGAAAGGCGGTCGTCGCACCGCCAAGAAGATCACGAAGAATATCCCCTACGGACAGGGGCACATCTACGCGACCTTCAACAACACCATCATTTCCATGACGGATCAGTCGGGGAATGTCGTTTCGTGGGCCAGCGCAGGCACAGCCGGGTTTAAGGGGAGCCGCAAGAGTACCCCTTACGCGGCCCGTGTCGCTGCTCAGGCGGCGTCGGAGGCCGCTCAAACACACGGGATGACAGAAGTCGATGTGTTTGTGAAAGGCCCCGGTCCTGGCCGCGAAGCAGCGATTCGCGCTATCCAGGCCAGCGGGTTGAAGGTCCGTTCGATTACCGATGTCACACCAATTCCGCACAATGGTGTGCGCCCACCCAAGAAGCGCCGCGTTTAACGCTTGTCGGCTTAACAAGCTGGTCAGCAGTGGCATATCCGCACATCAACGCGAATGGAGGGCCAAACATTGAGCAGAAACATTAGACTTATTCAGCCAGGGGCGGTCGTAGAAAACGCCATCACCGCCAATTACGGGCGCTTCGAGATTTCGCCGTTAACCAAAGGCTACGGCATACTGATCGGTAATGCGCTGCGGCGTGTGTTGTTGTCCTCACTACCGGGGGCTGCCGTGACTAGCGTCCGGGTATCCGATGTGCATCACGAGTTTTCGATCATCCCGGATGTGCGCGAGGACATGACGCACCTGACCTTACAGGTGAAGCAGTTGCGTTTGCGCCTGGCCGAAGGCACCGAAAGCGCCCGCTTGCGGCTAGAACATCGCCGCGAAGGGACTGTTACAGCGGCGGACATCATCACCCCGCCAGAAGTCGAGATCGTCAATACGGACTTGTATCTGTTTACGGTCGATGATCCGAAAGCACACCTCGAAATCGAATTTGAGGCACGCCCAGGCCGTGGGTTTAGCCCGGCGGAGGAACGCGGGCGGCTGCCGATTGGCGAATTGCCGGTCGATGCGATCTTTAGCCCCATCAAACTGGTGACCTTCGATGTGTCCTCGTTCCGAGAGGGGCGGCGCACGTATGACAAGCTCATGCTCGAAGTGTGGACCGATGGCACCATCCGCCCGCGTGAGGCTATGCGCCAGAGCGCCCAACTGCTGATGCGCCACCTGACGGTAATCGCTGGGTCCGACCTGAACATTACCGTCAATGACGATTTTGCCGACTTGCCCACGAATGAGGAAATTTTGCAGAGCAGCCACCAAGCCGCTCTGTACGAAAAGCCAATCGAAGAACTCGACCTCAGCGTGCGTGTGTTCAATTCGTTGAAGCGCACCGGGATCACCACGGTTGGCGATGTACTAGACATGCTAGACCGAGGCGCCGACGCTATGCTTGCGATTCGTAACTTCGGGGAAAAGTCCCTGGATGAGTTGGTCGAAAAACTCAGCGCCAAGGGCTACCTGAAAGACGATGATGAACAACAAGACGACGAAGCGTAACGGGTGCAATTTACTCGTTAAGTAGTGACTGGATAAAAATACCATGCGACACCGCGTAAAAGGAAAAAAATTAGGACGCGATAGCGGACACCGTGCCGCGTTACGCCGTAACCTGACGATTGCCCTGTTTGAACATGGGCGCATCAAGACCACCCGCCAGAAGGCGGATTTCGCCCGCCGCCATGTCGAACGGTTGATCACCATTGCTAAGCGTGGTCACCGCCGGGCCGAAGAAAGCGGCAACCCGGAGGACTTGGTTCACGCGCAGCGCGTTGCAGCTAGCCGCCTGTACAACCGTCGGGACCTGGTGCAGCTTTTGTTTGACGACATCGCCCCGCACTTTATGGACCGCGACGGCGGCTATACACGCATCTTGAAGCTGGCCCCGCGTAAGGGCGACCAAGCCGATATGGTGCTGCTAGAATTGGTCGATTATCAGGATATTGGCGCGGAGGACTAACCCGTGCGTTACCGGGCTACGCTGGCTTATGATGGTGCGCCCTTCCAGGGGTATCAGCGTCAAAAAGACGGCGTGCCAACCGTACAGGCGACCGTTGAGGGGGCTTTGCAGCGTATCGGCCAAGCCCCGGTGACTGTCTACGCTGCCGGGCGGACCGATACCGGCGTTCATGCGACCGGGCAGGTGATCGCCTTCGATTTAGACTGGAATCACGGCGAGGCGGCGCTCTGCCGGGCGCTTAACAGCAATCTGCCAGCATCGGTGGCTATCACCGATTTGGCGCTCACCGAGGCGGGCTTCCACCCGCGTTTCGATGCGCTAGACCGCACGTATCGCTATACCATTGTCGTGTCGGGGCAGCGCAGGCCGTTGTTACGGCATACCGCATGGGTGGTACACAAACCGCTAGCGATAGCACCGATGCGGCAGGCGGCCCGGCTGCTACTTGGCAAACAGGATTTTGCCGCGCTCGGCAGGCCGCCCACCGGTCATACAACCATCCGTGAGGTGATGGCTGCCGAGCTAGACGAAATACACATCGACGGCGACACCTGGGTGCGCTTTACTATTACCGCCAATGCGTTTTTGTACCGAATGGTACGGCGCACAACCGGGCTGTTATACGATGTCGGGCGCGGGAAGTTTACACCGGATCACGTCTCCGCTTTACTAAAAGCGGCGGTGATCGCCAAGGGTGTGACAATCGCCCCGCCGCAGGGGTTGGTACTCACTAGGGTACGCTATCCCGGCGACTGAAACACATTCGTTAAAGATGATAATGACGGGGATTGCCCCGTTAGTGAGGAAGAACATTGTGAGCAAAAAAACTTACGCGACCAAGCCCGGCGACATCGAACGCGCTTGGTGGGTGGTGGATGCCGAAGGGCAGACGCTCGGGCGCTTAGCTTCACGGATTGCGCCGATCCTTCGCGGGAAGCATAAACCTTACTATGCACCCAACCTGGATACTGGCGACTATGTAATCGTCGTTAATTCCGATAAAATCCATGTGACGGGCCGCCGCCTAGACCAAAAGCGGTATTACCGCTACTCTGGTTACCCCGGTGGGTTGCGCAGCCGCACGCTTCGCGAACAGATGGAGCGCGATTCGACGCTGGTTATCAACAAGGCCGTTAAAGGCATGTTACCGAGCAACTCCGCATTAGGGCGGGCGATGCTAAAGAAGCTCAAGGTCTATACCGGGCCAGAGCATCCGCACGAAGCGCAGAACCCACAGCCGCTTCAGATTTCTACTCGTGGTGAACTAGAGGACTAAATATGAGCGAACTATTTTCATCTCAATATTATGAGGGTATCGGGCGGCGCAAGTCGGCTTCGGCGCGGGTACGGTTGTACCCTGGCGGCAGTGGTAACGTAATCATCAACAACAAAGACGCCATGGATTACCTACCGCGTGAGGGCGATGTCGAGCTAATGCTTGGCCCACTGCTAGAGGTCGGGCAGGAAACCGCTTTCGACATTTCCGTACACGTTAAAGGTGGCGGGATTAGCGGTCAGCGCGATGCGATCCAACTGGGGATTGCCCGCGCTCTGCTCAAAGTGGACCCGGACTTCCGCCCGTCGTTGAAGAAGCAGGGGATGCTCACCCGCGATGCCCGCGTGAAGGAACGTAAGAAGCCCGGTCTCAAGCGTGCGCGTAAGGCCCCGACGTACACCAAGCGTTAAACCGGCCCCCCTCACAATCGGCTTTCCCCACGAAAGCGGGATAACGTGTATGGCGTTATCCCTGTTTGTGTTTTCTACCGACCACAAACGATTGTAATAACTCAATTAATAGTAATACCCCCAAAATAATAAAGACTTATATAGAACAATTGACGTCGTGGTCCATCTGACTAATGATAGAGTCAATGATCACAGCATACAGTTTTTATGCCATACCGGATCGGTTATAGAGATTCACTTACTCAATAATTAAATAGGATGAATAGGGTCACGATGTCTCAAGAGGAAGTGATTTTGGTTATAGAGGATGATCCTCCCATATTGGATAACATCCTCGAAATTTTGCAGATCAACAACTACAACGTATACGGTGCTACTAATGGCATTGACGGGGTAGAGAAAGCTCACGAGTTAATGCCGGACCTGATCATGTGCGACATTAACATGCCAGAATTAGACGGTTACGGGGTGTTGATGACGCTACGCAGCGATGCCCGCACGCACCATATTCCCCTCGTTTTCTTAACCGCCTTTGTCGATCGAGAGTTCCAACGGCGCGGGATGTCGTTAGGCGCAGAGGATTACCTGACGAAACCATTTACGCCCCAAGAACTTATTGACGCGGTTAAAACACAATTGGACAAGAAACGCCAACAGCAAGCCGAAATGGACGAGCTACGGCTCAACCTGATCACCGCTTTACCGCACGAACTACGTACCCCACTAAACGGTATCCTCACCTGTGCCGACCTGCTGTTGATGGACCTCGAAGAGGGTAACAATTTTGAAATGGAGCGTGCCGAGCAGATGATCCGGATCATTTATCGGTCGGGGCAGCGGTTGCACCATCACATTGAGAATCATCTGATTTATAGCCAACTCAAAATTGACGGCAAAGACCCACAACGCCGCGCTATGATGACTTATGGTGAGGGCATTGAGCAGGCGTTTTCGTTGGTGATGTATACCGCCTACCAGATCGCGGAGAATCATGAGCGCGGCTCGGATATTATCGAAGGTGAAGCAACGGCGGGTCTTGTCAAGGTCAGCGAGAGTAACCTGAAGAAGATCATCCAGGAAGTTGTAGACAATGCGTTCAAGTTCTCTAAAAAGGGGACCCCGGTTGAACTCCACACTGGGTTGGAAAACGATCACTACTGCATCCGCATTACCGATCAGGGTGATGGGATGGAGCCGGAACATATCGCACGGGTGGGGGCTTATATGCAGTTCGAGCGCAGCCGCCGCGAACAACAGGGGATGGGCCTGGGGTTAGTGATTGCCAGGGAACTGGCAGCCTTGCACGGTGGGCGGCTGGACATCGACAGCCAACACGGGCACGGCACGCAGATCACGCTTAGTTTTCCGTTAATGGAGGCGCTAGAATAGCCTCTGTTTTGAATTGGCAAAGTAACTGCTCAGGGGTTTCAACGCCGAAACCCCACAGGCTTTTGCAAAAGCCTGTGGGGTTTCGGCGTTGAAACCCCTGAGCAGTTACTTTGCCAATTCAAAACAGAGG
>DAOTUA010000061.1:0-6557 GCA_034437355.1 Anaerolineae bacterium
GCCTCACCCCGGCGATGGTATCCGGCGGCTTGATCGGCCTGTTGGTGGTTGTGCTGGTCATCGCGGCGCTGTTATGGCTCGCGCCCCGGTTCCCGCCACCGGATGCCCCATCGCCACCACCCGCACCCGGTCCGCCGCCCGGTCCGCCGCCGTCGGCCTCACCGGAACTGGCGCTGGTGCTGCTGCTGGCGTCACCGCTGTTGTTCACGCGGCACAGTACGCCGGTATTCATCCATTACCTGTTGATGAGCCTGCCAGCGGCGGCGCTGTTGATCGGGTGGGCGGCGGCTAACGCTCGCCCGGCCTGGTTGCGTGGGTTGGTGGCGGTCGGAGTGGTGATCTTAGCACTCGGCTGGACCGGGCAACTCACCCGCGCCCTGCCCTATGCCGGTGAGGTCCACACCCCTAACGGACTCCCGGAGCCGTTAGGCACATTGCGCCATGCCGCCTATACCACCGACGATACGCGCCCAGTATTGTACTTTACACACGGTGACGACCCCACCACCCAGGGCGAACCGGCCATTTTTCGGGCGCTGTGGTGGCAACGGGGTGATGCTGCCCGCGTGTTAGACGGGCGTCACCTGTTGATCTTGCCGGATACCCCGGCAACGTTGATGTTCACCGAACGCGCATTCCAGGCGTGGGAGGAGGCCGATCAAGCCGAGTTGTTGGCCGATGTTATACCCGTCCCGCGCCGGGCCGGGATCGCCCCGTTCGAGCGTGCGCCCTACGATGGCGAAGCGGCCCCCGCCGGGTTTACACGGCTGGATGAGCCGATCCGGTTTGCGAATGGCGCGGTCCTGCGCGGTTGGCGAGCTTATCAGGTGGGGCCGCGCACACGGGTTAGCACGTTGTGGGCCGCGCCTGGCCCGCTTGATGATAACTTGCACCAGTTCCACCACCTGCGCACCGCCGCCACCCGCACCGGGGAACCGTTGGCGGTCTCCGATGTGCCAGTGCGGGCGCATACATGGCGGGCGGGCGATACGGTAATTGTCATGGCGGACTTTTTCGACCTGGACCCACAAACCACCTACACTGTTGAGATCGGGCAGTACACGCTGCCGAGCTTAACCCGCATCCCCCACACCGACGGCGGCGACCGTGTGCGGCTCGGTGCGCTCCAGCCGGGGACGATCCCGGCCCGGTAGCGGTGGTAGGCTGTTGCAAAGCCGCGTTTTCGCAGCGCGAGGACGCTATCCCCGCGCCCCTTGCAGCACATTCAACAAGGCACACCCAGTATTTTTCGGTCATTCATACATTTGCTAGATTTTAACAAATACGGTATTTTAGATAAAATTATCTTGTAACTGCTGAGGGGCTTCATCCCCGAACCCCCACAAGCCTTTGCAAAAGCTTGACCAAAAAAATCATCTAAACCTTCATCTTGGATGACAAAAGGGACGCTTTTTGTCCACTTTTTCTGGAAAAAGTGGTGGGGCGTGGGGTGAAATACCACGATATCCTAATCTCTAGCTGAGTAATAACATTATCTTGATGATTAGGTTCTGTTGACGTTTACGCAAAAAAACGGTAATTGTTGGGTTTCAGCACGCTGAACCCCTGGCCTTTTGAAAATCGCATAGCGCGTATGATATTAACCTTTACCCAGGAAACCTGATGACACAGCTTGCCCAACCCAAACGCAACCCAGACAACGTCGAAACCTCTCGCGGATTTTGGTTAGCATTCCCGGCTATGTTCTGGATGGTGTTCTTCTTCATCCTGCCGGTGCTGATCGTGCTGTGGATGAGCTTCCTCACCCGCACCAGTGGCGGCGGCGAATTACCCCTCACGACCGGAAACTACGTCGATTTATTTGAGGGCTTCTATGAGTGGGACGACATCCAAGAAGCCTGGGCCGAGTTCCGAATGGCGGAAACCGGCGCAGAAAGCCGTGATGCGCTAGCAGAGCTAATCGAGCCGGATAACGGGCGGGCGGCGGTGTTGTTCCGGTCGTTGTATATTGCCCTCGTTTCCACTGCGATCTGCTTGTTGATGGGGTATCCATTGGCCTATTTTATCAGCACCCGCCAGAGCCAATTCGTGCGATCTTTGACGCTGTTTCTGGTCATCCTCCCGTTCTGGACAAACTTACTGGTCCGTACCTATGCGTGGCGTCTGATCCTGGGGCGTGAAGGCGTGCTAAACGGCATCCTGGGCTGGGCCGGGCTGGTAGAAGAACCGCAAACCTTTCTTTTCACACAGGGCGCGGTGATCGTCGGGCTGGTGTATGTTTTCCTACCGTTTATGGTGCTGCCGATCTATGCCAGCATCGAACGTTTCGATTTTAAGCTGGTCGAAGCCGCCCACGACCTGGGCGCGAACGATTGGAGCGCATTCTGGCGGGTGGTGTTACCGGGGACGCTGCCGGGCGTGGTGGCGGGGAGCATCCTGGTATTTATCCCGTGTATTGGGGCCTATATCACCCCGGACCTGCTCGGCGGTGGGTCTGGCAGTACGTTGATGATCGGGAACTTGATCGCGCAGTGGTTCGGCGGGACGGGCAACTGGCCGCGAGGCGCTGCGATGAGTATCGTCTTAATGGGGATTGTCATGATCAGCCTGGTGATCTACGTTCGCTTTGGCCGAGAAACATCCTCGCGTCGGGAGGTATAAGCCATGACCCAGAACACACTCGAAAATAACCCTAGTACAGCCGTCAACCAACCCTTTGTGCAGGCAAACAAGCTGCGCCGCGATATGGTGCTGCGGCGGGTGGGGCAGGCTGGGCTGTTCGTGAACCCGGTTGCGACCTACTTTTTCTTGTGGGCACCGATCTTGCTGTTGGTTATGTTCTCGTTCAACGACTCGCGCAGCGTGTCGGTGTGGCAGGGCTTTACCCTGGAATGGTACGGGAACATTCGTGATAGCACCATCGGCACGGATGCCAGCTTCAGCACCAAGCTACTGCTAGATTCGGTGCGGGTGAGCATGGTTGTGAGCATCACCGCGACGATTATCAGTACCATTATCGGCACGATGGCGGCGTTAGCACTAGCCCGGTCACGCTTCCCTGGTAGGCGTATCCTGGATGGCGTGCTGTTCTTGCCGGTGGTGATCCCGGAGATCACGCAGGGGATCAGCCTGTTGGTGTACTTTAGTATGGTGTTCGACTACATCCAACAGATCAGCGGCGTGCAACTCCAGCGCGGGTTTGCCACCGTGATTATCGCGCATGTGGCGTTTAACATCAGCTATGTGACGATTGTTGTACGATCTCGGCTGGCCAACATGAACCCCAAACTGGAAGAAGCCGCCCGCGACCTGGGCGCGAACGAGTGGCGCACGTTCTGGCGGGTGACGTTCCCGCTGTTGTTCCCTGGCATTTTATCCGGGGCGCTGCTGGCCTTCACGCTGTCGTTAGATGATTACGTCGTCACGTTCTTCACACGCGGCTCTGGCACCAATACGCTGACGATCTTTGTTTATGGCTTGCTCAAGACGAGCGTTACGCCAGAGATCAACGCCATCAGTACGCTTATCCTGCTGGTTTCGACGGTGTTGGTTGGTATCGCGCTGGCGATCCAGGGACGGTCGGCGGCAGTGAGCAATACTTAACTCAAATTTGTTTATCCACCGGGGCCAATGCCCCCGGATAAAGCTACCTTTTGCATACGAAATGTTTGTGATAGAGGAGATACATTGTGATGTTACGTCAATTACGTTGGATGATGATCGTGATGCTGCTGGCGGCCTTGGCTTTGCCTGTCGTGGCGCAGGATGATGATACCGAAATGGAGATGGATATTGCAGAGTGGGAATGCCCGGAGGGGTACGAGGGCCAAACGTTGAGCATTTTCAACTGGTCCACCTACATTGCAGAGGATACGATCCCCGTTTTTGAGGAAAAATGCGGTGTGAGCGTTCAATACTCGATCTTTGAAAGCTCGGAAGAGGCCCTGAGCGTTATCCGCCAGGGGAACCCCGGCTATGATATTGTTGTGCCGTCGGACTTTACGGCGGGTGTGATGATCCAAGAAGAATTGGTGCAGCCGTTAGTTTACGATCTGATCCCCAATGCCGAATACATCGACCCGATCTTCCGCGATACCGCCTACGACCCCGGTAGCGAGTACAGCATCCCGTGGCAGTGGGGCACCATCGGCATCGGCTACAGTACCGAGGCGTTCCCGGATGGGCTAACGACCTGGGAAGAACTATTCGCCTACGAGGGCAACGTCAGTTGGATCGAGGATCAACGGTCGATGCTCGGTATCGGGTTGAATATGCTTGGCTACGATCCGAACACGCTAGATGAGGACGAAATCGAAGAAGCTGCCGAATACCTGATCGACAACGGCGACAATGTGGTTGCCATCGCCGGCGATGACGGCCAAGACCTGCTACAGCGCGGTGATGTCGATGCTGCGGTTGAGTATAACGGCGACATCTTCCAGATTATCTACGACTGCGAATGTGATGACTACGCCTATCTCATCCCAGCGGAGGGGACCGTTGTTTGGACCGATGTCATGGTCGTCCCAGCCGACGCGCCCAACCCAGAGCTAGCGATGGTCTTTATGGACTATATCCTTGACCCGCAGGTCAGTGCGGACCTGGCAAATTATGTGGCATACGGCAGCCCGAACATGGTTTCGATTGAGATGGGCTTGATCGATGAAGAACTGCTAACCGACCCCGGCATCTACCCGGATGAGGAAACCCAGCAACGCCTATTTGAAATCCAGAATAACCCGGAAACCGAATCGGCAGTGAATGACGCCTGGGAAGAAATCAAGCTAGAGGTTGGCGGGTAAGCCCGCACCAGATCAAAATCAGGGCAGGGCGGGCCGGGTGGCTCGTCCCTGTTCTTTGCATGTAGGGCTCTTGACAATTCCCCATTTTCACGGACACACAAAACGTCAAATACCACGCCTGACACGCCCCCGGCTCTGCGATAAAATAGCAATAAGAGACCCGCAAAAACAATAGAAAGACGCGACCCCATGGCCCCATCAGACCCCTTACAACACCTTTCGCCGGTGTGGACCCACCTCACTGATATGCAACCCACCCGCGCCGAAGGCATCTACTACTACGATACCAGCGGCAACCAATGGACCGACTTCACCAGCGGGATCGGTGTGGTGAATACCGGTCACTGCCACCCGCGTATTGTGGCCGCCATCCAGAAGCAGGCGACGACGCTCATTCACGGGCAGATCAACACCGTCATTAGCCCGGCAGCCCTCGATTGCGTCAATGAGTTGAACCGCGTGACACCAGCGCACATCGACAGCTTTTTCTTGTCCAATAGTGGCGCGGAAGCCACCGAAGGCGCGATCAAGCTGGCGCGGCAGGTGACGGGGCGCACCAACGTTATCACCTTCCAGGGGAGCTTCCACGGGCGGACAGCCCTCACCATGGCGATGACCAACTCCAAGACGGTTTACCGGGCCGGGTACCAACCCCTCCCCGGCGGCACATTCACCACGCCCTACCCGGCGGCCTACGCTCTCGGTATGAACGCGGACGACGCCACCGACTACGCGATGCAGCAACTCCGGTTATTGTTGAAATCGCAGACAGCCCCGGAAGAAACCGCCGCCCTCGTGATCGAACCGGTTTTGGGGGAAGGCGGCTACATCCCGGCCCCGTTGCGCTTTCTGCAAGAGGCCCGCGAGCTATGCCGTGAACACGGTATCCTGTTTATTGCCGATGAGGTACAAAGCGGCTTCGGGCGCACCGGGACGCTGTTTTGCTTCGAGCAGGCCGAGATCGACCCGGATATTATCATCATGGCGAAGGGGCTGGGGAGTGGCATCCCCATTAGTGCTATCGGTGCCCCGCGTGCGCTGATGGAGCAGTGGCAACCGGGCAGCCACGGCGGGACCTACGGCGGTAACGCGCTCGCCGCTGCCACCGCCGCCGAGACGATCCGCGTGATAACGGATGAAAACCTGCCCGGCAATGCCGCCCAACAGGGCCAACGGCTGATGCAGGGCTTAACCGAACTGCGGGACCATTACGCGGTGATCGGGGATGTGCGCGGGCGCGGGCTGATGATCGGCGTCGAGTTCACCGCACCAGATGGCACACCGGACGCCACCACCGCTAAGGCCGTTCTACACGCTTGCCTGGATCGCCGCCTGATGCTGCTCTCGTGTGGCACATACGGTAATGTCATCCGCTGGATACCGCCGTTAATCGTCAATGACCCGCAGATCAACACGGCTCTCGCTTGTTTCGAGGCGGCGATTATCGAAATCACGGGGGCAGGCGAATAAGCGAGCGCCCAAATGCCCAGGGTCATTTCAAAACCACTATCTCCAGACGCTATATTTTACGCCTGATGGTAACGACTCAGGGGCTTCACCCCGAAACCCCCACAAGCTTTTGAAAAAGCCTGACCAATTTTCACAAAAATAGTTGTTACAGCTCAGGGACTTCGCTTTACCACACCCCGATCAGATCAGAGTGAACATGGCCGAAGGTGGTAAAACCCCTCCCTCCCGCCGCCAAGCGGCGATAGTGGGGGAGGGGTGGCGCTTTAGCGCCGGGGTGGGGGGCAAGCTGAGTAGCTACGCAATAGCCTAAGAAGCTGCCACCGT